>JANNUI010000088.1:0-3688 GCA_031395125.1 Chitinophagaceae bacterium
GGGACATTTCAGACCATGAAAGTCTGAACTTCAATCCCCGTTTGCCACCGACCTTTTCCTTTTTCGGGAAGTACCGGCAGTAAACAAACCCTGAATGGCTTGTTTTATATACCCCCAGCCCCTAAAGGGGAACTGAGAGAGTGAATCTCAGAGCTCTTTTCCCGTGTCCGCTGTAGCCTGGGCGTAAGCGGTTCCGCCGTCGCAAAAGCTATGGCGGATACGGTTGAGAGATGAAAAATTTAATTTATAAGAACTGATCCCTTTCACCCCTTTAGGGGTTGGGGGTGTACTACGCTTTAATTTCTACTTCCACACCGCTGGGAAGATCCAGCTTACTTAACGCATCCACTGTTCTTGAAGAGGAGGTGTAAATATCCAGTAACCGCTTGTGCGTGGCCAACTGAAACTGCTCACGGCTCTTCTTATTGACGTGGGGTGAACGCAACACAGTGAATATCTTGCGGCGGGTAGGCAGGGGAATAGGACCCGTTACCACAGCGCCGGTGCTGCGTACTGTTTTTACGATCTTTTCGGCTGATTTATCCACCAGGTTATGATCGTAAGACTGTAATTTGATTCTGATTCGCTGCGACATGTATGAAAACCCAATTTTCTTTTGGGAGTGCAAAGGTAGGGCTGAGGGCTATACCCTCCAAATAGTTGGGTAAGAATTTTCTGTGCTGTGGACAACCCGTATATAAACTTTTCCCTATTCTACCGGCTTGATTTTCAGGCTTAGGGTAGCAAATCCCCCCAGCTCAACATGCTCTACCCGGAAACTATGGTTACCCCCCAGGGAAACCCTGACTTTCCTGTTAGGGGATTCATCAAATGTGTACCTGGAAGGGTTCCACTCATCCAGAACCAGTTTATCGTCCACATACACTTTTACGGCATCATCCCAGGTAACGGAAAGCTCATAATCACCGGGCAACATGCTGGCAGTGCCGCTGGCCACCGTGATGAACTGAGTGTACTGAACCCCGGCTTCCCTGATACCACCCCACCAGGCATAATCCAGTTTGTTTTTTTTCTCAGTTCTGAAAGGAGGTTTTTTTTCATACATGGAAAAAAGCATTCCGGTAGTAATTGGATTATGTGATGCTGTATCAAGACTATAAAACAAAACCTCCCAATCGACAGGCTGAAAGAATTTCCTGAAATAGAACCTGGATGGTTTGCCTGCCGGTATTTTTTCACCCAATACGGTAGTGATGGCCGAGCCACTGTACTCCAGTTCTATTAAAATATCTGATCGCTCCCCTTTTATTTTCTCAGCTGTTATTGTTGCAGGAAAAATGCCTTTATTCACTGAGATATTCTTAACACCTCTTGCATTTTTTATCTGCCATTTTCCCGCCGGGCCAGGCAGGTCAAACTTCATGATAGCGGATGTATCTGTGGGGTTGGTATTCCAGATGATGGGATAGCGGAAATCATAAGGGCCCCAGCCGGTGACCAGGATATTTTTGCGGCCGGCATATTTTCCATTACCCCTGAAAGGATCAAGAGGGTTCTTCACTACCGGCAAATTCAGGGTCGTATCCACCAGGTCCACGCTGTTTGAATCAATATTGGTAACAGAAGAATCCATCTTCAGAATGATATCATACCCTGCATAAGTATTGGACGATATCCGCAAACTATCGGTACCTGTCAAATTGAACACAACAGGATTATTATTGAAACTATTGACGGCAATAATGTAATCGGCGCTTCTTGTATCCCTGTATTTTGCATAACCCCAATCCGATGGCTGTTGCCTGCGTGACCAGAGCCGGACGGCTTCCTTATCACCGGAGAAAGTATTATAAACTATTTCGTTGTGCTGCCCGTGCTCAATGGCAATGGCGATCCGGTTATTGCGAAACTGGTTATTAACGAATTTGGATGAATAACTGTATCCACCCCAGATTCCGTGATCACATTCAAATATCCGGTTACTGCCCACCCTCACCCGGCTGAAGGTCACTTCCACCCCATTCGTGGGGGCATACGAAAAATCATTATGGATGATCTCATTGTAGTTACAGCCGCCATCCCCGCTATCCATTGTGGTTTGCCCTGCCCACAGAAAAAATCCATCGCCGCTATGCGTAGCAGAGTTCTTATAAAAAATATTGAAATTGCTCTGCTCATATACGAGGATACCGGCACTGTCCTGTCCGCGGTTATACACTCCATGGCTATAGCCCCGTACATTGAAGTTGAGCCGGTTAAAGGCTATTTCATTGGCGTTACAACGGTACATCCCGATCCCGATACCGGAGTTGAAGGAAAAATCATTATTGTAGATCTTCCCCTTATTGCATTCCATCATCATCAGGGCATTCTGCCCCCCTGTCACCTTACAATTTCTTACCGTTAAAAAATTGCAGCCCCGCAGGTACATGGCTGCGCCATAGCGCAACCATTCATCTTTTTCGTTGTGATGATAGCTCATCCAGTCGGAGATATCCTCTTTTTCCTGGGTGCTGTTCAGCTGTGGCCGGTAGTTATAACTGAAATCGCAGTTCTCAATGGTCAGTCTTTCGGTGTTGCGGGCAATCAGCGCCAGTTTGTATCCCCTTGCTTTCAGGTTTTTGATCGTCACATTTTTGCTGTTGCGGATATAGATGGCTATACCAAAGAACTCATCCGGGTTTTTTACCGAAACATCTCCCCGCAATTCGGCACCGCTGAAATCAATTACGATATTATTTCCTTCAATATTAATAACTCCTTTAGTACTATCCGGAGGTCCATCGATCTTATATACTGCCTTAATGAACTTTGCTGACCTGCTGATGCGCATTTCGGAAGAAATGGTAATAAGCTGACCGGATATTCTGCTTATACAGAACATCATCACCATGACTATAATGGCTTTTTTTTTCATCGCATCTTGCAATACGACAATTTACATTAAATATTACTGCAGCGGTTGCCAAAAAAAGAAGGACCCATTGCTGAGTCCTTAACCCGAGTCAGGAACATGTGTTTTTCACGAATCGCCGACCCGATAGCTATCGGGAGGCAATAAGAATCTTAAAAACGGAGAGAATTCCGTCAATTATTCCGCAAACACAATGCCATTGCTATTCACAGGCACTTGATCTTGAGTAATATTATCCACAAAAAACCCGTCTCATCAAAAACGAGACGGGTCTTATATATAATTTCTCCTGCTTATGCTGACACTTTTCCCTTTACTTTAGCAATCACTTCTTCAGCTATGTTGTTCGGTGCTGGAGCATAATGTGAGAACTCCATGGTAGAAGACGCACGGCCTGAAGAGAGTGAGCGGAGCTGGGTTACATAACCAAACATTTCACTGAGCGGTACTTTAGCTTTGATCACCTCGGCGCCGGCACGGTTATCCATCCCTTCCAGCATGGCGCGGCGGCGGTTCAGGTCTCCGGTCACATCTCCCATATACTGCGCCGGAGTGATGACTTCCACCTTCATAATGGGCTCCAGCAGTACCGGTTTCGCTTTACGGGCTGCCTCACGAAAACCCTGTTTGGCACACAATTCAAACGACATGGAATCGGAGTCCACAGCGTGGAAGCCTCCGTCAAATACACGGATCTTCATATTATCAACCGGGTAACTGGCCAATACACCGGTTGTCATTGACTGTGCAAATCCTTTCTCGATAGCCGGTACAAATTCCCGGGGGATCGATCCGCCAAACAGCTCATTGACA
>JANNUI010000118.1:0-2287 GCA_031395125.1 Chitinophagaceae bacterium
CGTCAATAACTCTTGCCGTTGGTTCATTCAGACCTGCCTGTCCGGTAGGCAGGTTTTTACCGATGGCTGCGATCTTCCCGTTCTTAAGTAATACATCTGTATTGGGTAATGTGCCTTCTTTCTCACTGGTCCACACCGTGGCATTGCGTATCAGTATCGTTTCCTGTTTCGGCTGATTGCTTTCATCCCAGCCATAAGGAAGGAAAGGATACGTAACTTTCCCAACCACCGGTGCATCCTTTTTCTTCACACTGTCAGTTTTCACTTCGGCAGCCTTCATAAATACTGCCGTCCATGTTAATTGATTACCCAATGAATCCACACCGGTACCGTTCCATTCTGTTCCATTGCTTATCCCGCTTAATCTTGTAGCAGTAGCGGGTAGTGTTTGTTGCTGACCTGCGCCTCCGCCAAATCCGCCACCGGGGAACCCGCCCGGGCGTCTTTGGGTTGTATCTGCACCAGCAGGCATTGCAGGACGTTGCCTGCGCAGCATAGGAGCATAGCTCAGTTTCACCTGTTTGCCATCAAAGCTGAATTTGCTGTTGAGGGTATCTTTCGCATACATGCTGACAGAGCTGGTTGACTTTACATCCAGTGTGTATTTTTCTGTACCTGCCGGAGTGTTTACCGTAAGTGCATAAGTGCCGGCAATATTGTCGTCCCCTTTTACACCGTATTTAATTCCCTGCACATAATTGTAGAGAATATTTGTTTTTTCATTGAAGATGGGGCCAGTGGTGATCAGGAAATTCGCCAGTTTGCCTGCATCGAGGCTTCCCACTTTATCATATACTCCTAATATGGTGGCTGGTGTTTTGGTCAGTGCTTCCATGGCTTTGCTTTCGCTGAGGCCATATTCCATTGCCTTGCGCAGGTTCGGCCAGAAAGTAGCAGGGCTTCTCAGGTCGGAAGCGGTAAGACAGAAAGGAATACCGGCTTTTTCAAAAGCTGCCGGGTTAGTTGGGGCCAGTTCCCAATGCTTCATATCTTCCAGAGATACAAAACGGGCATCGTTGGGATCTTCCACATCCATCGCCTGTGGGTAATTGAGCGGAAGTATGAAAGTGGCATTCGTAGATTTCATTTCTTTAATACGCTGGTATTCATTTTGCCCGGCTTTGATGATATACTGCACTCCAAACTCATCGCCGATCCTGTCTGCCCGCAGGTCATCCCACTTGTCATTGGCTTCAAAGATCTGCGGCAGGTTTTGGTTGTCGTTCCATGATTGCAACGTGACATTGAATCCTTCCTGGTAAGGTTTATTCTTATACCAGGCAGCATCCAGGTAGGTCTGCCGCATCAGGGCAATGTATCCCATCTTGGAACTGGGATATGCCTGTGAAGAGGTGCCTTTGCTGAAAGAGTAATGTGCGGATGCTTTTTCTTTTACAATGACCAGGTTCTCTTTTTCACTGGCCAGTGTAACTACGGCACCGGTTCCTCTTGCCACTCCATCCTTCACATGGATGAGTACAGCCCCAAAACCGGCTTCCCGCATGGGCCTGGCGTTTGCATCATTTACACTGAATACTTTGTACACATCCACATCGGATTTGATGGCCTGGTTCCAGCCATAAGGCCCTTTTGTATTGGATTCAAACTGCGGTGTGCCAAAAAAATTGAAGCCTGCAGTTTGTTGTTGCTGGCGCTGTGGTGTGCCATACTCTGTGTAAATATCAATGAAGGAAGGATAAATGTATTTACCCTTGCAATCCACTTCTACAGCACCGGCCGGTACGGCTAACCCGGTGCCCACGGCAACGATCCTGCCGTCTTTGATGACAAGTGTTGCATTCGACAAGGTGCTGCTGACATCTTTTACAATGGTAGCATTTGTAAATGCATAATGGCCATGCCGGGGGTCGGCGATACCATTTTCTGGGAATGTGGGCTGCGAAAATGCAGAGATGCTGAACAACAGGCAGCATGCCCCTGCGAGCCATGCACAGCATCCTGCGGATAGACCTGGTTTTCTCATTTAGTGTATTTTTAAAGGAAGCCGAATTTAAAGCAATCCGGTTTACCTAGATAAATTTTATGATAAAAGGCCGTTGTTTGACGTAAAGCCGGCCATTCCCTTTCCCGGGAACTTTGGTTATCTTTGATAATATTATAATTGTGAGTTATATGGCCATTGCCAAGTCAATAATTACCCTTCCTGATTTTAGTTTCTCGCCGCACATCGACCAGGTAGGTGTGGAAGAAAGAACTTCCCGGTTCACCAAAAGAAGTATCAAGAAAGAAAGCAAAATGAACGGGTTGAAACTGGTGCTGAACATGA
>JANNUI010000123.1:0-6064 GCA_031395125.1 Chitinophagaceae bacterium
GCGCTCCGGTGCCGAATTTGGACAGTTTGCCCAGCATGTTCCACACATCGTCCTTCACCTTGTTGTAAGTGTGCGAAGTGGTGATGTCGGTGAGATATTCTTTAAGGGCGCCAACATTCGGATCAATACCCATGCAGTTATCATTCAGAACGATGAGCATGTCCGCATCGGCCACACCGGCATGGTTCATGCCCTCAAAGGCAAGGCCAGCTGTGAGGGCGCCGTCGCCGATAACGGCCACCACCTTTCTGTCCTTTTCACCCTTATACTTCGCCGCCATCGCCATACCCAGTGCTGCTGAAATGGAAGTGGATGAATGACCTACGCCAAACGTATCGTATTCGCTTTCGCTTCGTTTGGGGAAACCGCTCAGCCCTTTGTATTTCCTGTTAGTAGGAAAATTATCCCTGCGGCCCGTAAGTATTTTGTGTCCATAGGCCTGGTGGCCCACATCCCATACTAACTGGTCGTAAGGAGTATTGTAAACATAGTGAAGGGCGGTAGTAAGCTCTACCACACCCAGGCTGGCCCCAAAATGCCCGCCATGTACACTCACCACATCAATGATGTACTGGCGCAGTTCATCACAAACCTGGTGAAGTTTTTCACGGGGCAGTTTTTTCAGGTCGGCAGGCGAATCAATGGATCTTAAAAGTTGTCCCGGAGTTATTTCCATGAAGTAAAATTTATATCGCTGCCTGCCTTCGCCAAGGCTACGGCAGGCGGGGTAAAATTACAGGTTTCCGTCCAGCCTTTTTTGCTAAACATTATCTAACAATCATCCGGCAGGAATGTTCTGTATTACAGCCGCTAAAGTGCTGGCGGGAGGCTTTTCTAAACCCATTTGTAAAACCATACCGCCACTGGTATATATACACAGCTCCCTTTGACGGGGATTTGGTTAGTTTTGGCATTGCCGATGAATAATAAATGGCGTACATACTGGACCTTTCAGGCCATAGGGTGGGGCAGCTTTTGCCTCATCAATACCTTTTTTGCCTTTTCCTTCGATAAGATCGATGAGGAGGGCAAGTTTTATAAACACCTGCTGATCTTTTTATTTCTTGGGGTAATGATTTCCCATTTAATGCGGGAAGTTATAATAAGGGCGGGCATCCTGCAAAAGAACCTGAAGAGGCAAGTTGTGCTTTTTGCAGGGCTTACTTTAATAATGGCAATCCTGACTTCTTTTCTAAAACTTGAAACAGTCATAGAACTGAAACTGCTAAACAGTAATGATGAGCAGATCTTAAACAGGGCGGATCCAAGTTATTGGGTGAATAAACTGGTACTCGTACTCAGCGGCGGGTTTTCTTATTTTATCCTCTTCTTTATCTGGAACCTGATCTACTTCATGTATCATTATGTGACCAAGAGCCGCAGACAGCAATTGGATACGCTGCGACTGGAGTCGCTGGTGAAGGAACTGGAACTGCAGACCATCAAGGCCCACATCAACCCCCATTTTATTTTCAATTCTCTCAACAGCATCCGGGCACTGGTAGATGAAAACCCCCAGCGGGCAAGAAAGGCTGTGACCGAACTGAGCAATATCCTCCGCAGCAGTATGCAGGCGGAGAAGATGGAAACAGTAACATTGGAAAAAGAGCTGAGCATTGTAAAGGATTACCTGGCACTCGAGAATATGCGGTTTGAGGACCGGCTAAAAATTGAATACCAGATTGATGAAGACACTCTGGACCAGCCAGTGCCGCCTATGATGCTGCAAACCCTGGTGGAAAATGCCATTAAACATGGTATCAGCAAACAAATAAATGGTGGTGTGGTGAAAGTAATCTCTGATTTTAAAAACGATTATCATGTGCTGGTGGTACAGAATACGGGGCAAATGAACGGTAAGATCAACTCCGAAGGATTCGGCCTCTCCAGCACCACCAACCGGCTGAACCTGTTATATGGCGAAAAGGCAAAATTTGATATCAGGCAAATCAATGGGTCACTGGTGGAGGCAAGGGTGCTGATACCCGTGAATACTGTTTGAAGTTTATAGTTTATCATTTTTGGTTTCTTATTACTGAAACAACTTGTATTTGGTGCGAAAAATCTGGTTGTATGAAACCATAAACTATAAACACGAAACCATAAACATAAATTATGAAAGCAATCATCATTGACGACGAAAGACTGGCCAGAACCGAACTGAAAAAATTGCTCCAGGACTATCCCGAAGTGGAAGTGGTGGATGAGGCATCTAATGCCGAAGAAGGGATTGTCAAAATAGAAAGCCTGCAACCCGACCTTATTTTCCTGGATATTCAGATGCCGGGCAAGAGCGGGTTTGACATGCTGTCGCAGCTGGAAAAATCACCCCAGGTCATTTTTACCACAGCATACGATGAATTTGCGCTGAAAGCCTTTGAAGTAAATGCACTGGATTACCTGCTGAAACCGATCGAACCCAAACGCCTGGCTGATGCCGTTCAAAAACTGAATGGGTTGGAAATAAAAGAGCCAAGAACAGAAGTTGACGGTACTAATAACAGCCTGCTCACAGAAAATGACCAGGTATTTGTAAAAGACGGGGAACGTTGCTGGTTCGTAAAACTGAACGAGATAAGGCTGTTTGAAAGTGTGGGCAATTATGCCAAAGTTTTTTTTGGGCCCCATAAGCCACTCATTTTAAAATCGCTGAATGCGCTGGAAGAAAGACTGGATGAAAAGGTTTTTTTCCGGGCTAACCGCAAACATATTGTTAATCTACGGATGATTGAGAAAATAGAGCCTTATTTCAACGGAGGTTTGTTGCTGGAACTGAAAGGTGGCGAGAAAGTTGAAGTAAGCCGCAGGCAGACTGTGAAGTTTAAGGAAATGATGAGCCTGTAGCCAATAATCAATAAACAATGGACAATATGCAAAAGACAATAAACAAGACTGTACCTCTTTTGCCAATTGCATATTGCCAATTATCAAATATCAGACTGGACGTAAAAAAGTGAAACTACGAATGAGGAAGATCTTTCTAACGGGGTTGTTGCTTGCAGCAACCTCTTTTTTATGGGCGCAAAAAGCGGATGAGATCTTCAATGCCAAAGAAGCGGAACGCATCATCAGTTTCCTTGCTTCGGATGAAATGCGGGGCCGCCGTGTTTTTTCGCCTGAAATAGATAAAGCAGCTGATTTCATTGCAGCTGAATTCAAAGCCGCAGGTCTGCAAACCTGCCTGCCCGACGGAGCTTTAGCGAAGTCGGGGAACAACAGTGGTACATACAGGCAGGAATTTGTACTGGTTCGCCCCAGGTTCATTAGCGCCGCTGCCACTTTCGACGGGGCACCTGTTGAGCAAAAGAACATCATGATGGTGACCTGTCAGCCCCAACTGAAGTTCGATCAGCAATCCGGTTATGAAAAAGCAACGATAAAACCAGGTGCCAACCTGCAGGCCGAGGCAAGGAAATATGTACGGAGCAATAAGAACATGTTGGTACTGGTGGATAAGAGTTTTGCCGGCAGTTTTGGCAACCTGTCAAGACTGAAGTCAACGATGTTCAAAACAAACAGCAGTGTGGTGTTTGTTTTGGCAGATACAGAGCCGTCTGCATTCTTGGTTGAAGCCATGCATGAGATCACCGAACAAAAGATGGCGAATGTACTGGCCGTATTGCCCGGAAATAGTAAGAAGGACGAGTACATTGTTTTCTCGGGGCATTACGATCACATAGGAGTGGGCCGTCCGGTAGAGGGGGACTCCATTTACAACGGCGCCAATGACGATGCGGCAGGAACCACCGCCGTTATCCTGCTGGCAAAGTATTTCAGGGAATTAAAGAATAATGAGCGGACGATCGTTTTTGTCGCTTTCACTGCTGAAGAAACAGGGGGATTTGGATCTCAATATTTTTCCCGGCAGATGGATGCGGACAAAGTGATAGCTATGTTCAATATCGAAATGATAGGGACCGAAAGCAAATGGGGAAAGAATTCTGCTTACATCACCGGTTACGATAAAACAAATATGGGGGAGATACTCGCAAAAGAGCTGGAAGGCACTGGGTTTACATTTTATCCGGACCCATACCCTGCACAACAACTTTTCTACCGTTCCGATAACGCCACCCTGGCAAGGCTGGGTGTACCGGCCCATACCATCTCCACTTCCAAAATGGATGTAGAACCGCATTACCATAAACCCAGCGACGAAGTAAAGACTTTGGACCTGGCGAATATGACGGAAGTGATAAAAGCCATTGCCCTGAGTTCAAAAAGTATTGTAGCCGGGAAAGAAACACCTTCGAGGGTGAAAGTGGAGGAATTGCGCTAGGCCTTCACCGGTACACTGTGCACCGCATCACTCATCTCTTTGATCAGGGATGCATCTTTCTCGATCGCATTGCCAACAACAATAACATCGGCTCCTGCTTTACAATTCAGGTAGGCTTTCTCTGGTTGCAGGATACCGCCACCGATGATCAGGGGGGCTTCAATATTATCAGCCACTGATTTGATCATGCTTTCCGTGATCGGTCGTTTAGCCCCGCTTCCGGCATCCATATAGATCAGTTTCATGCCCAGCATTTCACCGGCCATGGCGGTACACATGGCAATTTCGTTTTTATCAGCGGGTACCGGCGCTGCATTGCTGATATATGAAACCGTGGTGGGGGCGCCGCCGTCAATAACAATATAACCGGTAGGCATTATTTCCAGGCCGCTTTGTTTTACAAATGGCGCTGAAACAACATGCTGGCCAATCAGCAATTCAGGATTGCGGCCGGATATCAACGAGAGATATAATAAAGCATCTGCATACTTGCTGACCTGGGAAGGGCTGCCGGGAAACAAGATGACTGGGATATCACAGTTCTGCTTGATGTGCTGTACACATTCGTCCAGGTGATTAGAGATAACGAGGCTTCCGCCCACCAGCAGGTAATCCACTTTTGCAGTCACAGAGAGCTCGGTGAGTTCATCCAGCACGGCCCTGTCGACCTTATCCGGGTCAATAAGTACGGCAAAGGATTTTTTCCCCTGCTTTTTCTTAGCTGCCATTCCGTTATAGATCGCTGACTTCATCCGGTACTGCTTGATTATTGCAAAAATGCGAAAAACTTCCGGTATTGCCCACTTGAAAACAAACCGTTTTTTTGGGCTGGATCAGTAGTAACTTACCGCAAAAACCAATACTATGCGTCTCATATCTGCATTCATCGCTTCCCTTATCATCATCGCCTGTAATAATGCTGCAAAAAACAAGAAAGATATAAAAGATACGGTTGAAAAGAATGTTCAGATGCCGGAACAGCCGGCCTTGCCCGATACAGTTTTCACCGGTTTCGGAACGGAACCCTTTTGGTCGGTGTATGTGGTGAAAGACAGCAGGATCGTATTTCATCCGGTGGACGGACCGGATGTGGAAGTACCATTTGCTGCAGCCAGCAACCCGGATGCAGTTACTACCGAATACAGGTCATCGGGGAATGGCAATACGATCGGGTTGATTATTTTAAGACAGGATTGCAGTGATGGGATGAGTGATGAAACGCACCGCTATGAAGTAACATTGTTTGTCAATAAAACAAAATACTCCGGTTGCGGGAGAAATGAATAACCGCATTTAAAAAATCAGTTTACCGGTTTCTTACGTTGGCCATAAACGAAAATCAGCAGCTGGTTTTTCTATAACAATTTATTAATGCGGCAATATTCCGCTAATGCCCGCCTGTAAAGCGTTTGCAGGGAGGCTGTTCAAAAAAACCAGCAAAATCAGTAGTTTCAGGTCATGAACAGGTAAAAACCCTTACGGGAATTGCCTTTCAGTTAACATTCCCGTAACACCCTTTTTTTTAGTGTCCTGCCAGTAATTTTCCAAAACTTTTTTAACCTACAAATCAATATCCACTGTGCAGAAATGCCGGGATGCAATACAGGCTTGCATCAGGGGTTTTTCACTTCCCCTTATCCACAGAATGTGAATATCTCTGGCTATGAATTACAGATACTTAAAAATATTTTCGTCGTAGACGTTACTACTTACTTAACCCGAGAAATTCTTTCTTAGTTATGGCTACCAAAACCAAAGCTTCCCGCCCTGCGGCGGGACTGCAGT
>JANNUI010000130.1:0-19333 GCA_031395125.1 Chitinophagaceae bacterium
TCTGTATATCGCCAAGGGATACCTGCATATTCAGCGGAATGGAATCGCTTACATCATAACCGGCACCCGGTTTTACATTCATGGACTGGTTCAGTTGTTCTTTCAGTTGTGCGATCAGGGTTTGCTGCAGCAGTTGCGCAGCCTTTTGGGCGTTCAGGTCCACCTTGCTCTGCAGTAGATCCGGTTTGGCGCCGACGCCGATGTCTAATTTATACTGTGCCAGCTTTGCCCTTTCGCCACTCAGCACTATTTGTTCTTCCACGGCTTTCAACTGCTGTTTCTGGCGGACGATATTGTAATAATTGGTAATGACAGCCGCCACGGTATTTATGACCTGGTTTTTTATGGCCAGTTCCCCGAGGGTCACCAGTTCCCGGGCCTTGTCACGGGTGGCGAACATCTTCATCCCGTCAAATAATGTCCAGTTCAGCTGAACACCCATATTATAGTTACTGGACCGGATGTCATTCAGTTCCCTCTGAGTGCCATCATTGAACCGTTGTTTTTGTGCATTGTTGTTCCAGGTTCCCCCAACATTTGCATTCAGTCGCGGAAGGAACGCTGCATTGCGAAACGAATAATCGAGGGCTGCCACCATGGAATCATTCTTTGCCAGCCTGATGTCAAAATTGTTTTGCAATGCGGTGGCGATCGCTTCTTCCAGGCTCAGCATCCGCTGGCCTTCGCCATGAAAAGCTGTGAAAAGGAATATCAGTGACAGCAGTTTTCTCATAATGTTTTATACAGTTTGCACCTCACCGGTCTTCGCTTCAGGCTGTAGTGTCTCGGGGTGCATCAGTTTATCTATTTCGCTTTTTTTCTTCTTGCTGGAGAGGAAGGAGTACATCGCAGGGATCACAAAAAGCGTAAGTACCAGTGAGAACATAATGCCTCCCACGATCACTACACCCAGCGGGATGCGGCTGGCGGCTGATGCGCCCAGCGACAAGGCGAGGGGTAAGGCGCCCAGCGACATGGCAAGACTGGTCATCAATATGGGGCGTAAACGTTCTGTAGCCGCATAAATGATCGCCTCCGCTTTTTTCATCCCTCTTTTTGCCTGGACCTGGTTGGCAAATTCCACGATCAGGATACCATTCTTGGTAACCAGTCCGATCAGCATGATCATGCCTATTTTAGAAAAGATGTTCAGGGTGTGACCAAATAACGAAAGTGAGACGACCGCACCCGCTATGGCCAGCGGAACGGTAAACATAATGATCAGGGGATCAACAAAACTATCAAACAGCGCGGCAAGAATTAAGAAAATCAATACCAGTGCCACCAGGAAAGCAAAGCCGGTATTGCTGCTGCTTTCTTTAAAATCCCTTGAAGGACCCGTTAATGCAGTGGTAAATGTTTCATCCAGCAGTTTGCCGGTTATCTTTTCCATTTCTTCAATCCCATCGCCGATGGTATAACCCGGCTGCAAACCGGCAGAAATAGTTGCCGACTTGTACCGGTTGAAGTGGTAAATTGTAGGAGGGGTATTAGATTCCGTAGTGGTGACCAGGTTGTCCAGGCTGATCATATCACCGCGGCTGTTGCGGACAAACAGGGCTTTCAGGTCATTCGGGTCGTCGCGGTCATTGCGGGCTACCTGCCCCATCACCTGGTATTGTTTACCATCTTTGGTGAAATATCCCAGCCTGCGGTTGCTGAATGCTAATTGCAGTGTTTGTGAGATATCATTTACACTCACTCCCAGTTGCGATGCTTTCAGCCGGTCAATTTCCACCCGCAGTTCAGGTTTATTGAATTTCAGGTCCACATCAGGGCTCAACAGCACATTACTCTGCCTTGCTTCATCGAGAATTTTCTGCAGCATCGCTGTAAGCTTAGTGAAATTATTATTCTGGATAACAAAGGCAATGGGTTGCCCGCCGCGGCGATTTTGAGAAATGGTTTGTTCTTCATTAACAGAAGCCCTTCCTTCGTTGAACTTTGGCAGGTTCCTGTTCACCATCGCCACGATCTCTTTTTGCGACCTGCTTCTTTCGTTGGGCGGAACAAGCGTGACCCGGACAAACCCGGTATTCGCATTGCCTGAGCCGGTATAGCCGGGAGAGGTGACACTAAGCACCAGTTCTTTTTCGGGCACCGAGTCCAGCATAAAGGTATTCAGCCGCTCCACGTATTTATCCATTGCATCAAAGGATGTGCCTTCGGGGGCTGTGAGCCCAAGCCTGAACTGGCTGCGGTCTTCCATGGGTGCAAGCTCTTCTTTCAGTCCCCCGCCCACCAGGAAAATAAGCGCTCCGCAGACAGCAATGATGATCAATGCAAACCACCTTACATGCATGAACCTGCGTAATGCAGCCTGGTAGCTTTTCTCCAGCCAGCGGAAGAATGGTTCCGTTTTGTTATAAAACCAGGAATGTTTATGTACATTCTTTCTTGTCAGTTTAACGTTCAGTACAGGAGTCAACGTCAATGATACAAAGGCAGAGATCAGCACAGCGCCGGCCACCACAATACCAAATTCACGGAAAAGACGTCCTGTAAATCCCTGCATGAAGATGACGGGAAGAAACACAACAGCCAGTGTGATGGAGGTGGCAATTACGGCAAAATAGATCTCTTTGGAACCCTCCAATGCAGCCTGCCATTTATTCATGCCTTTCTCCATCTTCTTATAAATGTTCTCTGTCACCACAATTCCATCATCTACTACAAGCCCGGTGGCCAGAACGATGGCAAGCAGTGAAAGCACATTGATGGTAAAACCCATCAGGTACATAATGAAGAAGGCGCCGATGAGGGAAACGGGGATGTCGATCAGCGGACGGATGGCAATGATCCAGTCGCGGAAGAAAGCATAGATGATCATGACCACCAGCAGTAAGGCGATCATCAGGGTTTCCTCCACTTCAAGGATGGATTTCTTAATGAACCGGGTCTGATCCAGTGAGATCTTGATGATCACATCTTCTGGTACATCTTTTTTTATCTGCTCTAACCTTTTATAGAATTCTTCTGAAATGGCCACATAGTTGGAGCCCGGCTGCGGTATTACACCCAGCCCAATCATGGGTGTTCCGTCGCCCCGCAGCACTGTTTCTTCATTTTCAGGTCCCAATACTGCTTCTCCCACATCAATCAGTTTCACATCGGCCCCGTCCACATTGGTGATGATCAGGTTATTGAATTCCTCTTCGGTATTCAGTCTGCCAAATGTCCGAACAGTCAGTTCTGTTGTATTGCCCGATATTTTTCCGGAGGGCAACTCCACATTTTCACGCAGCAGCGCTGTCTGCACATCATTGACGGTAATTCTTTTGGCGATCAGTTTGGACGGGACAATCCAGATTCGCATCGCATATCTTTTTTCACCCCATATTTGCACCCCGCTAACACCGGGTATCGTCTGCAATCTTTCCACCAGCACATTATTGGCATATTCTGTCATCTGCAGCGGGTTACGGCTATGGCTTTGCAGGGTCATGGCAAGGATTGCATCCATACCGGCGTCCGCTTTTGACACCACCGGCGGTGCATCCAGGTCAGCCGGCAATGAACGCTGTGCCTGTGATACCTTATCCCGCACATCATTAGCCGCGGCTTCCAGGTCTTCACCCAAATTGAATTCCACATTGATATTGCTGCTGCCGTTACTGCTGCTGGAAGTAATGTTCTTGATACCGGCAATGCCGTTTATAGCTTTTTCCAGTGGTTCGGTGATCTGTGTTTCGATGATGTCGGCATTGGCTCCGGGATAGGCAGTGCGAACGCTGATATTAGGCGGATCAATGGCAGGGTAATCCCTGATGCCCAGGAATTTAAACCCGAAAACGCCAAAAAGAACAATAATGATATTCATCACTATCGCCAATACCGGTCGTCGTAAACTTAATTCGGAGATATTCATAACCCCAAAATTGTGAATGGTCAATAGTGAATGGTCAATGGTGAATGCCTGGTTTTTCTTTTGTCAATTGCCTATTTTCTATTGCCCATTGATTATTTTCCCTATTTGAATTTTTGCTTCGGGTCTTACGCTCAGTAACCCGGTGACCACCACGGTATCACCTGCATTTAACCCTTCTGTTATTTGCACCCTCGCCGAATCCCTAATGCCGGTTGTCACATCGGCAAATACAGCTGTACCCCCCTTATACAGGATAACTTTCTTGCCCCTTGCCTGCGGCAGTACGGCCTGTGTCGGGATCAGAATGCTGTTCGGGTCGGGATCAAAGCTTAAATGTACTTTGGCAAATGCGCCGGCGATCAATGCATCATCTTTCCCCATAATGGATGCCCTGATGGTCAGGCTACGGGTATTTTCCATCAAATTCGCGTCCGTGGCGACCACGGTGGCGTCCAATTGTTTTTTTGAACCTTCTATGGAGAAGCTGACCCGCTGACCAACCTTTATCTGCCCGGTATATTTTTCAGGAACTGTAAAATCCAGTTTCAACTGGTCGGTCTGGTTGATGGTGGCGATGACAGATGCGGGGGTAACATAAGCCCCCGGGCTGATCTTATTTAACCCGATCTTTCCTGTGAAAGGCGCCCGCACCACTGTTTTTGCAATGCTGGTCTGCAGGATGCCAATATCAGCATTTAAACTGTTTACCTGCAATAAGCTTATATCGTAATCCTGCTGGCTGATACCCTGGATCTTTAATAACTGGGCCTGACGTTCTTCCGTTTTTTGTGCAAGGGCAAGCTGCACCTGCAGTTTGTTCAACTGTGCCCGCAGGTCGCCATCGTATAGTTTTGCCAGCAAGGCCCCTTTACCCACTATTCTTCCTTCCACCACATTCAGCTGAACGATCCTGCCGGAAACTTCGGGATGTATCTCTGCCACTTCATTGGCCACCACCGTACCGGGCACTTCAATATTCTCCTGGAAGGGCTGGAGCATTACTACATATCCATCCACCCGCATGGGCGGCGCATTGCCCGGGCCTGCCTGCGACGGTTTGGGATCTTTCTTCTTGCCTTTGCAGGAGCAGGCAACCAGGATGATCGCAGCCAGTAAAAAGGCTTTGGAAAATTTCATGAAAAATGGTTAGTGTATGGTTAACAATTGACGTCTAAAGATAGTTGATAATTGCTTGTTTTTGACGGTAAAAGGAAGCAAAGCTTGCACCCGAAAACCGGGGAATTACAGGCGGCTTTAAGAGGGGATAAAAGGAGTTCAGGATTTGGCCAGCAGGGTATGTTTTATTTTATTGGACTGGTGCAGCAGTTCCTGTTTTTCTTTGCTCAGCACCGTTACATGCCCCATTTTCCGGCCGGGCTTTGTTTGTTTCTTGCCATAGAGATGTACAAATGAATTTTCAATTTTCAGTACTTCTTCCAGCCCTTCATATTTCACATCGCCGCTGTATCCTTCAGCGCCGATGATATTGACCATGATGGAAGGGAGGATGGCATCGGTGCAACCCAGGGGGTAGCCGAGCATGATACGCCAGAGCATATCAAATTGAGATGAGTAATGCGCTTCTATAGTATGATGGCCGCTATTGTGTACCCGTGGGGCAGTTTCATTCACCAGCACATCATCGTTCCTGTCCACAAACATTTCTATGGCAAAAATGCCGGGTGATTTAAAATTCCGGGCAACGGTGAGAGCAATGGCTTCTACTTTGTATAAAGTTTGGGTGTTTAGTTCAGCAGGGCAGAGTTGGAAGTCTAATAAATTCAGCCTCGGGTCAAAAAGCATTTCCACCGGCGGGTATAATGCTGTTTCACCTTTATCATTGATAGCTACCATTTGGGCAATCTCCTGCCGGATGCTGATCATCTTTTCAAGTACACCCGGACCTGCAAAAACCTTGTCAATATCTTCCGTGCTTCTTATTATCCGTACTCCTTTTCCATCATAACCTCCCTCACCCTGTTTGTTTACCGCAGGGAACATGTATTCATATCCTGCAATTTCTGTTCTGTTTCTGACTATTTTATACTCAGCCGTGGGGATTCTGTTGTCAGTATAGTATTGTTTCTGGTAAATTTTATTCTTAATAATACGAAGGACAGATGGTTTGGGGTACACTTTTACTCCTTCTGTTTCTAATTTTTCCAATGCCTCCACATTTACATTTTCGATTTCAATAGTTATCGCATCCAGCCCTTTCCCGAAATTGTAAACCGCATCAAAATCTTTTATATCTCCCGTTGTGTAATGGTGGCAAAGGTGGGCGGCCGGGCATTCGGTATCATCTTCCAGTACAAATGTTTCGACAGGATAGTTGGCAGCAGCCTGCAGCAGCATTCGTCCAAGCTGCCCGCCGCCGAGGATGCCCACCCTGAGTGGGGCCGAAGGGTTTAACATGGCTGCAAAGATAGGCGGGAGGATGTTCGACTTCGCCCGGGATTTTTTACCTTTGTCCTGTGCTTCCTGATTATCCGCATAAGCTTTTTACTGACCAACGCAGCTTCTTTAACCTGCTGATGGAAACACTGGCAATTGACAGCATGCCCCCATCCCCTAAAGCCTGCTTGTCATGCCTTCGCATTGCTCCGGCAGGCAGGGGGAGTAATTTTCGACGCTCACTTGTTGGGCAGGATTAATATTGTAACAAACAAAAAAATAATTTTATGATCACTTCAGCAACTCCCGGTAAGAAAAATGATACACGGGCTGATTTCCTCCCTTTGCAGGGAACGGACTATGTTGAATTCTATGTGGGCAATGCCAGGCAAGCAGCTCATTTTTATAAGACCGCTTTTGGCTTTCAATCGCTGGCCTATGCCGGACCCGAAACCGGCATGAAGGACAAAGTGAGCTATGTGATACGCCAGAACCAACTCACTTTTGTACTAACAACTCCGTTGCGGTCTGATAACCAGATCGCCGATCATATTTATAAACATGGCGACGGGGTGAAAGTACTGGCCCTGAAAGTAGAAGATGCCCGCAGTGCTTTTGAGGAAACCACTAAACGGGGGGCTAAAGTTTACCTGGAGCCAACTGTACTGAAAGATGATAACGGCGAGGTGGTGCTGAGCGGGATCCATACCTACGGCGATACGGTGCATGTATTTGTGGAAAGAAAAAACTACAACGGTCTGTTCATACCGGGCTTCCGGGAATGGAAAACTAATTATAATCCATCCTCTACCGGTCTGCTTTATGTTGACCATTGTGTGGGCAATGTGGGCTGGAACCAGATGAACCCCCGGGTAAAGTTCTATGAAGAAGTGATGGGGTTCCGCAATATCCTTTCCTTTGATGATAAGGATATTTCCACCGAATATTCGGCATTGATGAGTAAGGTAATGAGCAATGGCAACGGCTATGTGAAATTTCCTATCAATGAGCCGGCCGAAGGAAAAAAGAAAAGCCAGGTAGAAGAGTACCTTGATTTCTACAATGGCGAAGGAGTACAGCATGTAGCCGTTGCTACCAACGATATCGTGACAACCGTTACGGAATTGCAGAAAAGAGGGGTGGAGTTCCTGAGCATTCCTTCCAGCTATTATGAAACAGTGCTGGAAAGAGTAGGAAAAATTGATGAGGACCTGGAACCATTGCAACGCCTCGGGATTCTGGTGGACAGGGATGATGAAGGTTACCTGCTGCAGATCTTCAGCAAACCGGTGGAAGACCGGCCAACCCTGTTTTTCGAGATCATCCAGCGCAAGGGAGCCAAAAGTTTCGGCAAAGGAAATTTCAAAGCACTATTTGAAGCATTGGAGAGAGAACAGGATGCGAGGGGGAATTTGTGAGCAGTCGGGAGTCTGGAGTCAATAGTCGGGAGCAGGAAATCAACAAATAATTGCCAGCATAAAAGTCATATTGGTCAAAACAACGTTTTAACGATATTGGCCTGGATTGTATGACTTATTTGGTTAGTGTTTCAGTTTGAAATTTTGCCACTAAGACACGAGGGCCCAAAGTGACACAAAGCTGTCTTGGTGAAGCCTTAGTGACTTAGAGCCTTTGTGGCATTTCTCTAGTTTCAATTGAAACCCGATAGCTATAGGGTGAGACAGTACTCTTATTTGACATCTCTCCGTATCTTTACCAATAGTTTAGTATCAACGAAGTAATAAATTCTGCTGCCCGCCGTTCATCCTAAACGATTAAAAGATGAAAAGCCTTCCTTTATTTATCATTACCACTTTGATTGCCGGCGCCGTTGCCGCACAACCTCCTTCTTCCAAAGGGGGCACTTCTTTTTCATTTATAGATTATCAGAAAAGCTTTCCCAGGCCCAGCGAAGCGCTTGAAAAAAAGGAGGACACCCTTCAAAGGCAATTCGAAACCAAAAAACTTACCTGGCCGGCGAAATATATCTATATC
This sequence comes from Chitinophagaceae bacterium, assembly GCA_031395125.1. Taxonomy (GTDB): domain Bacteria; phylum Bacteroidota; class Bacteroidia; order Chitinophagales; family Chitinophagaceae; genus JJ008. Next base: position 8,258 of record JANNUI010000130.1, read on the forward strand.
CGTTCATTTAAATACGACAGCCAATTGGAAGTATGGGTGAAGAATGAGATACAGGAGCCGTTTAAACTTTTTAAATCCTACCGGGTATGTGCCCTAGCGGGAACATTGGGTCCCAAAAGGATGGAAGGCTATTACCAGGTGCCCGAAGGTTTTTATTACATCAATGTTTTCAATCCTAAAAGCAATTACTATCTGTCACTCGGTATCAACTACCCCAATGCTTCGGATAAAATACTGAGTGATTCCATCAGGCCCGGGGGGGAAATTTATATCCATGGCAGTTGCGTTACAGTCGGCTGCATCCCCATCCGGGATGAACAGATAGATGAACTGTATATTCTGGCAGCACATGCCAAGGACCAGGGACAGGATTTTATTCCCGTTCATATCCTGCCGGTACGCTTTAATGTGCCAAAGAGTGTTGGATTCCTGGAGAATCTCACAAAGGATGACCCGGCGCTGAAGAAATTTGCCAAAACTATGGAGGATGCATACGACTATTTTGAAAAGTACAGGCAACTTCCCGTGGTGATGATCGGCGAAAAAGGTGAATACATCATTAACGATGTGCCCCCCAAAAAAGCAAAGAATGCGCCGGAAGAAAAACCGGTGAAGAAACCAGCCATGCAGCACCGTACACGAACCATTGCCACATTAGTTGATGCGGTGCATCAATGGCCGTTATTCCCCGGCGGAGGCGAAGCCTTTATGCAATACCTGGAAAAATTAGGACAGGAACTGGCTGCTTATCTTCCCGAAGGAGTGAAAAAGGTGTATGTGCAGGTGGAATTCATTGTTGACAGGGACGGCATTCCTGTAAATTTTAAAGTACTCAGAGGTTTGAAGAACGGCGACGACCTGCATGATGAACTCATCAACCGCATGGAAAACATGGGAGTGTGGAAACCGGCCATGCTTCATGACAAACCGGTTGCCAAGAAAATGGTGCAGACTGTAACGGTAGAAACAAAGCAGGAGTGATCACTTCATCAGTACCTGGATGGTTTCAGGGGTTTGCTGCCTCAGCAGAAAGGTCTTTCCGTTTGTCAGCTTCTCTAAGATTTCCTTATTGTAATGCCGGATGGTGAGCAGTGACAATTCTTTTGTCGCCTGCACATCTAAAAAGGAGGATGCTTCCAGTGCCAGCTTTTCAATTTTCTCCGCCCGGTCGTCCAGAACACATACAAAACTGATGGCGCCATTCTGCGTCAGGTTGGGTTTGATGTGCAGTTTTTCAAACAGGTGGTACAGGTGGCCCACATGCTGTTCGCCGACAAATGAAAAATCCCGGGAACTCATCTCCAGCATAGCCTGCTTTTCTTTCAATACAATGACTGGCGGAAGAGGATGTACCGGTTTATTATGGATGACCGTACCCGGGAGTGAGGGGTCCAAAAAACTTTTTACATACAAAGGAATGCCTTTGTTCTGCAGCGGCTTGATGGTTTTGGGATGAATGATCTGTGCGCCGTAGTAGGCCATTTCGATCACTTCATTGTAGTTCAGTTCGGGAATGGGAACGGCATCCGGAAATTGCTTGGGGTCGGCGTTCATCACCGCTTCCACATCTTTCCAGATGGTCAGGCTACCGGTATCCAGCATGCTGGCAAAAACGGCGGCGGAGTAATCACTGCCTTCCCGGCCCAATGTTGTGCTTTCGTTTTCATCGGTGGCACCGATAAAACCCTGTGTTAATACAATGTCATATTCATTAAATAAGGGCACAATGGACTGTTGAACCTGTGAAAGGGTGAATTCCCAGTCGATCGCGGCATCCCTGAAGTCGTCGTCTGTGCGGAAGATATCCCGGACATCCACCCATTTGTTCGGGACACCGGTCTCATTCAACCAGGCGCTTACAATGGCCGTGGAGAATAATTCACCGGTACTCACCACCTGGTCGTAGTAATAGTCATAATCCCTCACCGGTTTATCATGCAGCAGCCATTCGGCTTCGGTGAAAAAATCCTTTAACTGCTGTTCACAGGAAAGATAATGGGTGACCAATAAGTATTTGGCTGTACTGAGGTGCTGTTGTTTCACCTGTTCAAATAACTGAAGGGCTTCATCTTTTTTACCGGCAAAAAAAGCATCCACCACTTTCTCCAGGGCATTGGTGGTTTTACCCATGGCAGATATGACCACCAGGATCTTTTCTCCGGTAAAATGCGACAGGATGCCGCCCACATTTTTCACTCTTTCGACACTGTTGACCGATGTACCGCCGAATTTGAAGACTTTCATTTTCTACTTATGATGTTATTGGATCTGCATTTTTTAAGGTGGTTGCAAATGTCGGAATATTCCTGTCAATTTATGGATTCATTACCCGGCACACTTACCTGCAATCCCTTACTTTTGTCTCTCTCAAACCATCCAGCATGAATGTCAACCGGAAAGTTCAGACACTCGACGAATTTACCATCCAGCAGTTAAGGGATTTCCCCAACGCTACCGGGGAACTGTCACACCTGCTGAGGAACATTGGCCTGGCCGCTAAACGCATCAATGTGGAAGTCAATAAGGCGGGATTGGTGGATATACTGGGCGATGCGGGAACCATCAATGTGCAGGGCGAGGAAGTAAAGAAATTGGATGTGTATGCCAATGACCAGATCACTGGTGTGTTAAGCCACGGGATTGCCTGCGCCGGCATCGCCAGTGAGGAGCTGGACGATTTTGTGGCCTTTGATGATGCCAAGAGCGTCAAGTCAAAATATGTTTGCCTGTTCGACCCGCTCGATGGCAGCAGCAATATTGATGTAAATGTCTCTATCGGAACTATTTTCTCTGTTTATAAAAGAGTTACGCCGATCGGCACGGTGGTCACCAAAGAAGATTTTCTGCAACCCGGTAATCAGCAGGTAGCTGCTGGCTATGTGGTGTACGGTTCCTCCACCATGCTGGTGTATGCCACCAGGCGGGGAGTGAACGGTTTCACCCTTGACCCTTCGGTGGGCGAATGGACACTCAGTCACCCGGACATCAAATGCCCGGAAAATGGAAAGATCTATTCAGTGAACCACGGCAACTTTTTTCAGTATGATGAGAAGGTGAAGAAGTATATTAATGTATGTCAGAACAAGACCAAAGCAGATGGCGGCCCTTATACACAGCGCTATATCGGAAGCATGGTATCGGATGTGCACCGCAACCTGATCAAGGGCGGCATCTTCATGTATCCCGGTACCACCGATAAACCAAATGGCAAACTGCGGTTGTTGTATGAGTGCAATCCTTTTGCATTTATCATTGCCGTGGCAGGCGGCAAGGCTACCAATGGTAAGGAGCAGATACTGGATGTGCAGCCGACAGAACTGCACCAGCGGACACCGATGTTTATCGGTAGCAAAGCGATGATGGAAGAACTGGAAACCTATCTTTAATGCTGGTCTGACCGTCCCGGTCTGACCAATATTACTGATTCATTATGATTACAATCAGGAACTATGAAACAAAGTACCAGCCCGATTTCAAAAGGCTGAACCTGTATTGGCTGGATAAATACAACCTGACGGAGAGCCATGACCTGGAAATATTGGACGACCCGGAAGGAAAAGTGATTGCCGGCGGAGGTTGCATTTTTCTGGCTATTGATAAGGAAAATGTTGTGGGTACTGCCGGTTTGGCGAAAGAACAGGAAGGGGTGTTTGAACTGGTAAAAATGGTGGTTGACCCCCGCCTGCATGGACAAGGGATTGGAAAAATGTTGCTGAATCGTTGTATGGAAGAAGCCATAAGATTAAAAGCCAGAAAAATATTTCTTTTTTCAAACAGCCAGTTGATTACAGCTTTGAAAATGTATGAGAAATACGGCTTCAGGAATATAGCAGTTACCAATTCACCGATGCTTACAGCAGATATAAAAATGGAATTTATTTTATAACATAATCCTGTCAATGGCAAATACCATCATCTCAGTTAAAAACCTGGTGAAGAATTACGGAAACATCCAGGCAGTAAAAGGGATCTCATTTAATGTACAGGAAGGCGAGATATTCGGGTTACTGGGACCAAACGGGGCAGGCAAATCCACCACACTGGAGATCATTGAAACATTGCGCCCCAAAACCAGCGGTGAAGTAATGGTGGATGGTTTCAACCTGGACAAGGCGCCCAATGAGATCAAAAAGATAATAGGGGTACAGTTGCAGACCAGCGGCTATTACCCGGGGTTAAACCTGCTGCAATTGATTCAACTATTCTGTGGTTTGTACAACTGTAATGTTGAACCGATGGAATTATTGGAAACAGTGAACCTGCAGGACAAAGCAAAGGCCAGGGTAAAAGAACTGAGCGGCGGACAGAAACAGCGTTTTTCTGTTGCAACTACTTTAATCAATCAGCCCCGTATCATTTTCTTAGATGAGCCAACCACCGGTCTTGATCCTCAGGCAAGGAGGAGTCTTTGGGAATTGGTAAAGAATATCCGGAAAAGAGGTACAACGGTTATTATTACAACGCATTATATGGATGAGGCCGAATACCTCTGCGATCGGGTGGCCATCATAAATGCAGGGAAAATTGTAGCGATGGATGACCCCGACAAGCTGATTGATGACCTGTTGGCAACCGGTTTTGAAAGACCCAGGGAAATGAAAATGGCAAACCTGGAAGATGTGTTTATTAAAATGACAGGGCATTCGCTCAGGGAAGGATAGGGCAATGGGCAATGGGCAATAGGCAATGGGCAATGGGCAATAGACAATGGGCAATGGGCAATGGGTAATAGGCAATTGATAAGTTACACATTGACAATTCACTATTCACCATTCACGACCATCATTATTCAGAATAAACTTTAATTATTTATGTCAGGAAAAATTGAAGCACAGAAAACTGCCGGAGCAGCTTTTATGGCAGCGAACGGTACAAAGGAAGGAGTAAAAGAACTACCAGGTGGTATTCAGTACGAAGTGATCAAAGAAGGAGCCGGGGCGCAGCCATTGGCAAGTGAAAGTGTAAAGGCACATTACAAAGGAACTTTACTGGATGGGGAAGAGTTTGACAACTCGTTTAAAAGAGGCCAACCATTTACTGCACCGCTGCGGGCTTTGATCAAGGGATGGCAAGTGGCCCTGCCCATGATGAAAGAGGGAAGCCACTGGAGGTTGTGGATACCATCCGATATGGCTTATGGCGACCGGGGGGCAGGCAGTGATATTCCGGGTGGCGCCACCCTTGTTTTTGAAGTGGAATTAATTCAGGTAATAAAATAAAACATATGCCTGCAGTTGCAGTAGATCCCCGCTACCCGATCGGGCAGTACGAACCCCGGCCATTCTCCATCGGACAAAAAATAGAATGGCTGGCTGATATTAAGTTTTTACCACTCCAGATCGGGAATGCCATCCTGAACCTGGATGAGGCGCAACTGCATACTCCCTACCGGGAGGGGGGCTGGTCGGTCCACCAGCTGGTACACCATGTGGCCGACAGCCATATGAATGCCTATATCCGTTTTAAACTCGGACTTACAGAAGATAATCCCACCATCAAGCCCTATGACGAAAACAAATGGGCACAGTTACACGACGTGGAAAAACTGCCGGTGAATATCTCCCTTACTATTCTTTATGCTGTGCATACAAGATTATTTGAGGTTCTGAAATATGTAAAAGACGATGAGTGGAACAATAAAACTGTCTTTCATCCTGAGCATAAGAAAACTATGCGGCTCTGGTACCTGCTGGGACTGTATGCATGGCATGGGAAACACCATACAGCGCATATAACTTCATTGCGGGAAAGGAAGTCCTGGTAAGTAATTAATAATTAATGATTGATTCAAAGTGGAAGACCCTTTCATCTGAATATCTCTTCAATGACCGCTGGTTCAAAGTGAGGAAAGAAGTTTGCGAAACCCCGGATGGTACCATCGTTGACCCTTACTATATCTATGACTTTCCAACCTGGGTGGGGGCTGTGCCGGTAACAAATGACGGGAAGATTGTGATGGTGCGGCAGTACCGGCATGCCCTTGGTGAAACCTGTATTGAAATACCCGGCGGCTGCGTGGATGATACCGATAAAAACTTTGAACAAGCCATTGCAAGAGAATTGCTGGAGGAGACCGGTTATTCATTTTCGTCTTATGAGTATCTCGGAAAAATTTCACCCAATCCCTCCACCAACAGCAACCTGCTGCATATGTTCCTGGCAAAAGGAGGAAAAAAAATTGCGGAGCAGCAATTGGACGGTAACGAGGAGATCGATGTCCTGCTGATAAGCGTGGACGAACTGAAACAATTGCTGAAAGAAAATAAGATCATCCAGGCCATGCATGTTTCCTGTATCATGTATGCCCTGGCTAAAATGGAACAGCTAACTTTTTAAACAGTCCGTCTATGTTTTGGAAAAAAGGACCGGGGATCAGGGAAATAATTGAAAACAACCTGGAGATACCTGTGAACGCTGCGGATAAAAGATACTCCGCTTTATTCAGTATGGACGGGCAGCCCGGGAAACCTACTGAATGGCTTATCCGATCCGGGCTTGCATTTACTGCTGATGCACTGACAATTGACCTGGGTGATATATCCTCCCGGGTCAGGGGCGGGACCAACTACATTGATATTTATCCCGGCGAGCATTATAAACTGCTTGCTTCCATTGTAAAATCCCTTCAACCAGCGGTGGTGGTTGAAATAGGCACCCATCTTGGATATTCTGCGCTGTGCATGAAGAAATTTCTGCCGGCCGGTGGAACGATCCACAGTTTTGATGTGATCCCCTGGAACCAGTTTGAAGATACCATACTGACCGAAAATGATTTTGATTCCCGCCTCATCCAGCACACCGATGACCTGACAAAATGGGAAGCCGTAACCAAACATAAGGCTGTGCTTGAAAATGCCGGTATCATTTTCCTTGATGCACTAAAGGATGGAAAGCAGGAGTACCTTTTCCTTGAGAATTTTGCCCGCCTCCATTTCAGGAAAAAGTGCCTTTTTATTTTTGATGATATCAGGTTGTGGAATATGCTGGATATCTGGTACAACCTTGATAAACCCAAACTTGACCTGACCTCATTCGGGCATTGGTCCGGTACTGGTTTGGTAGAATGGAATTAATCAAAGTATGGGATCATTTCCAAAAAGCTAAGACTTTCTGCCGGAAAGCCTTCATTTCCCCAGATAGCTTTGATACTTTTCAGGCTTATTTCCCCCACTAAGAAGATACTGCCGCAAACAATGATCAGGTCATCTTTCCCGGCATTCAGTGATGCGCCGTAAAGAGCAGTATTGACTCCGGAGAATGTTTTACCCTTCAGACCTTTTCGTTTTGCTATCCTGCATAATTCTTCTTCGGGCAGGGCCCTTGGTATTTGTGCTTTGGTAAAATAATAGGAGGCATGTTTAGGGAGCAGTTGAAGCACACCGTCAATGTCCTTGTCTTTTACCAGGCCGATAATGATATGCAGATTTTTGTGTTGGGTCAGTTCAATTTGCTGTACCAGTTGCTGTATGCCATCGGCATTATGGGCTACATCCAAAACTAACAGCGGGGATTGCCGGATCAGTTCCCAGCGGCCGTAGAGTCCGGTAAGTTTCTTTACTTGTTTTAATGCCTGGTGAATGATGGTATCGTCTGTTTTCCAGCCGGCCTGCTTAAGTTGAGAACAAACCTCAAGAACAGTAAGCAGGTTTTTGGTTTGATAGATCCCCGGCAGGTCAAGCTGGTATATTTTATGGTCAATATGATGTTCATCAGCTACTGAAACGATCAATTGTTGTTTTTCCCAGCGCCAGTCGGTAACCTTTCTTTTCCGGGATGCAACCGATAACGGGGCATTTTTCTCCATTGCCATGATTTGGAAAACAGGGAGTGTCTCCGGAAGTACTTCGCCAATGACCACCGGCACGGATTGTTTTATTATTCCGGCTTTTTCTGCCGCAATTTTTTTCAATGTATCACCCAGGATATTGGTATGATCAAGACCAATGTTAGTGATGACAGACAGTTCAGGGCTGATGATATTGGTGCTGTCAAGCCGGCCGCCAAGTCCCACTTCAATGATGGCAATATCCACCTCCTGCGCTGCAAAATATTCAAAAGCCATGGCAACCGTCATTTCAAAAAAGCTGGGTTCGATCTGTTCAGCAAGCGGTTTTATCCGTTCAGTGAAATCAATTACAAACTGCTCATTGACCATCTGGCCGTTCACTTTTATCCTTTCCCGGAAATCTTTCAGGTGGGGAGATGTGTACAATCCTGTTTTGTAACCTGCTGTTTGCAGTACCGCTGCCAGCATATGGCTCACCGAGCCCTTGCCATTGGTGCCTGCAACATGTATGCTTTTAAATTTCCGCTGCGGGTTGTCAAGCTGTTCGCAGAGGGTAATCGTATTGGCCAGGTCGTTTTTATAAGCAGCAGCGCCTATCCGGCTGAACATGGGTAACCGGGTGAAGAGATAGTCAATTGTTTGGGGGTAGTTCACAGCACAAATGTATAAAAAGAGATGCCACAGCTTTTGCTATGGCATGATAAATTATTGATGGGGAAATTATTTAGTTCACCCTGAAGTTAAACTGCACCGTCAGCATGGACTCATGGTCGGCCTTATCGAATTTAATATTCTGCAGGTATTGCATGACGGCCTCTTTGTATGCATTGCTGCTGTTGGAAGAGCCTTTGGCAATACTGACGAATTTACCTACTCCTTCCGGAGATACGAGGATATTGGAATAGATCACCGCTTTGTCCAGATCACCCTGGAAAGAATAGTAGCGGACTATTTTCCTGTCGCCTCTTGTTACTTTGGGACCGTTGCCACTGCCACTGCCCGTTCCGTTTCCACCGCCGGTGCCATTGCCAGTACCGCCACCTGTACCGTTGCCATTTCCAACACCATAGCCATTGCCGGAACCACCGGCCCTGTCATAATCATCCGCTGTTCCTCCGCCCTTGCCTGAGCCGGTAGTAGTTTTTCCAAGCACTGCTTTTGGCCTGGGAGGAGCCGGGATTTCCACGGGTTTGGGTTCTGCTTTGGCGATCGACTTATTGCTGATCTTCGTTGCTTCAGGTTTTGTTACCGGGGGTTTGGTAATAGCCGGGCTTTCGCTTTTAGGGTCTTCTTCAATGTCTTTTGAATCATCGGGGTCACCGGGCGCAGGAGGTACATGGGGAGCGATACCAGCAAGGCCGGATGCCTTAACAGGGTTACCACCACCACCGCCACCATCAGCCAGAGTTTGGGGCAGGGGTTCTTCGGGCAGGTTCAGTTCCACTTCAATGCCGGGCTCCATCACCAGTTTCTCAAAGCTGGGCATTTCCCATTTCCACAGGAACATCAGCAGGAGCAGCAATGCAGCAAAGCCTGCTGTGATCATAGATGCCTGTTGACGATTTTGCGCTTCCTGGTTGGCCGACATTACGTAGTAATTGTTCATACAAATGTAGTTTTCGGTGTGCTGCATTGGAAATCATTGTTTTTCACACTTGTTAGTAACGAGTCAAACACCGTGCAACTTGTATGAGGGGGGGCACAAAAAATGTTAAGATTTGCTGAAACAGCTGATTTACTACCCAATCTTCCTGTAAAGCCAGTGGGGTACCCATTTCAGCGCTTTAGCCACCAGCCACCAGCGGCGGCTGACATACACTTTTCTTCTTCTTTTTTCGATAGCTCTGATGACCTGGCGGGCCGCCTTATCCACCGGCACCACCCAGAAGAGTTTATTGGATTTGGCCATTTTGGTGGCCAAAAAACCCGGTTCGATACAGGTAACTGAAACATTTTTATTCAGCCGTTCTGCTTTTAAAGAAAGTCCATAGGCGTAACTGCTTTGAAATGCCTTGGAAGCATTGTATGCGGGGGCATGCAGCCCGCCACGGTTAGCTCCCACAGATGAAATGACGGCCAGTTGACCATGCCCCTGCTTTACAAAATAGTTGAATGCCCAGTTTGCGATCTCCACGAAACCATTCACATTGGTGTCCACCGTCATCTTATCTATGGCCCAGCTGAGTTCTTCAGAAGACTCACCTGTTCCGGCGCTGATGATGAGTATATCCAACCCGCCCAATTTATTTACCAGGGTTTCCAGGTGCTGTTTGTTTGCTGTTCCCGTAATATCAAAGGATTCATGTTCTGTTTGTTGCGGATATTGTTTCCGTATTTGTTCCAGTAATTCAGCCCGTCTTCCGGAAATACCAACACGGTTTCCTTTTTCAGCATACAACTCTGCCAGTCTTCTGCCGATGCCCGAAGTAGCTCCTATAATGATGATATTCTGTGTCATCTGAATAGTAAAAATCTTTATTTATGTTCAACAAAACTAATCTAACTTTAGAAAAAAGCACTGCTATGAGAAAGCTCCGCCTCTTCTCTGCTGTGCTCTCTTTATTCCTGCTCGTACCCGCATCAATAACCTGGGCGCAAGTCACTAAAACTCTTAACGGCACAGTCCGGTATGAATCCGGTATGTCAAAAACATCTTTTGAAACGCCAAACGGCGCTGTAGTTATCAACCTGCCGCAATCCATGACCGGTTCGGTCATAACAGGGACCGTCAGCACAGAACCTGCCGGAAAAACAGAAAAGGAAAAGAGCAGGAACCTGAAAGAATTATTGAAGTATGTTGTAAACCTTGATGGTCAGAAAATTCCAATGTCAGCAACACCTTCAACCTTTGATTGGTTAACCCACCAGGACCGGCAATTGAGAACACCCATTGAGTTATTAAATGTGTCCGGAGCGAAAGTAGCGGAACTGAGTTTACCACCAGTTCTCTCCGCGCCTGCAACCGGGGTATGGCAACCGGACAGAACTCCACTTCTTACCACTCCATCCAATGTACTGGTGAAGGGAGATGCTTTGAATGTTTACACCAACCAGCAATTCTCGCAGGATGAAAAATTTGTGCTGACAGATAGTAAAGGGCAGCAGTTTACGATAAAGCCAATTTGTATGTCGGCCAACCAGGCTGTGATCACTGTGCCGGAAGCCTTTGTTCCAGGGGAATTAACTGTGAGAGAAGAAGTATGGAATCAGCCAACAGGAAAATTTGATATCAGCAATGTGAAGGTTAATATGATTGATATTAATTTGACCAGCCCCAATACCAATCTTCG
>JANNUI010000141.1:0-4658 GCA_031395125.1 Chitinophagaceae bacterium
TTGGGGAAATCACCATTCCATCACGGTTATATCATTGCAGGAGTGGGGGTGATGCTCATCGCCATTCCTTTTACCAGCTGGTTGGGGGAGCTCAACCGGAACATTCCGTTTCCTTCCGGTATGGCTAACTGGATGAAAGCACAGGAAGAAGATGCTGCTACAACCATTAAGGCCCTTTTATCAAGACATACGGTAAAGGACCTGTTACTGAATCTCTTTTTTATTGCCGGGCTGGCAGCAGTCGGTGAGGAACTTCTTTTTCGCGGCATGGCACAGCGGCTTCTGATCAAGATCTTCAAAAATCACTGGGTGGGTATTCTTGTTTCTGCCGCCATTTTTTCTGCCATGCACATGCAATTCTATGGTTTTTTACCAAGGTTTACGTTGGGGGTGTTGCTGGGTGTTATTTACTGGTATAGCGGCAGCCTCTGGGTGGCCATCCTGGCCCATTTTATTTACGATGCGGTGCTGATCGTGCTGGCCTATTTTTATCCTGAAATGCTGAAGGAAGAAAATACCATGCAGTTTTCCAACCTGGCTTTGGGAGGAATGATCAGCCTTGCATTGGTAACGCTTCTGGTTACCTGGATGAAAAAAAAATCAAGCACCACTTACAACACAGTATATGGGGATGATGCGATACCTGTAAAAAACCACCCTTTCTAACAAGCTATGGCATTGAACTGGCAGACATTCCGGACAAGAACTAGTTCATCCCTCATTTTTGTAGCGGTGATGCTGGTCGGTTTGTTGTGGAACGAGTTGAGTTTTCTTCTGCTGTTTTCCATTATCCATTTCGGCTGCTGGTGGGAGTACCTGAAGCTGACGGAGAAGATCTATGATACCAAAATTGATAAATTCATTAAATATTTTCTGTGTATTTGCGGTTTTATGATTTTCCTGGCCATAGGTTTCAGCAATTATACGTACTCTTTTGATTTTGTATGGGTACCATTTGGTAATAGAATAAGCCTTAAATGGGGGCTCATCATTGTTCTTGTTCTTTCACTTTTTGCATTTCTTTTTCAGAACAAGCAAATCCCCGGGAAAGCTAAGTGGTTTGCAGCAGCAGGGCTGATTTATATTTCTTTAAGCCTCGGACTGATGCTTCATCTATATAGTATTATTAATTTGGATTTCCAGGATAGCATGTTTGTTTTTGACGTAAAGTTTATTCCAGTCGTCATCATTGCAAGTATCTGGGCAAACGATACCATGGCTTATATCATTGGGTCGTTGATCGGTAAAACACCAGTAACCAAAATCTCACCAAAAAAAACATGGGAAGGTACAATTGGGGGGATAGTGCTAAGTATAGTGTTTATGGCTTTTGTCTATAGCGAACTATTTTATTCATTTACGAATAAGCCACTGTCAATTTTCCTTGGAACGATTGCAGCTATAGCAGCCATTACCGGTACTTTCGGCGATCTCCTTGAATCCAAACTCAAGCGGATGGCCGGAGTAAAAGACAGCGGCACATTACTTCCTGGCCACGGTGGCTTTTTAGACCGGTTTGATTCCCTGCTGCTTGCCACACCGGCCGTCTGGCTCTATGTAAGATTTTTTATGCTGTAGTTCCCATTCACTATTGACAATTCACTATTCACTTATATTTGCCCCATGACCATTCACAAAGAAGGCTATAAGACGATTGCTATCACCGTTTTCTTGTTTGGCCTGATCAATATCCTCTCATTCTATGTCATAAGCTATGGAGTGCCTTTTTTAAGCTGGCTGATCTTTGGTATAACAGCCGTGCTTCTTGTGTTTATGATCTCCTTTTTCCGTATTCCTAAAAGAAAACTCAGCATCCAGGACAATGCGATCGTTGCCCCTGCAGATGGCAAAGTGGTGGTCATCGAAGAAGTGCAGGCGGATGAATACTTTACTGACCGCCGTATACAGGTATCCATTTTTATGAGCCCGCTGAATGTACATGTTAACCGCAACCCCGTAAGCGGGGAAGTGGCCTACAGCCAGTACCACAAAGGAAAATACCTGGTGGCCTGGCATCCCAAATCCTCCACAGAAAACGAACGGCATTCGGTAGTGTACCGGAAAGACGGGAAAGAAATACTGGTAAAACAAATTGCCGGGGCCCTGGCAATGCGCATCTGTAACTACCTGCAGGCGGGTATGCAGGTAAAACAAACCGATGAAATGGGTTTTATCAAATTCGGGTCAAGGGTTGACTTGCTGCTGCCATTGGATGCGAAGATGCAGGTGAAGGTTGGGGATAAACCAAAGGGTGGAGTGACGGTAATCGCCTATTGGTAGCGACTTTTTATTTTCAGGCATAATTTGTAATTTTAAGCAAACATTTTTATGAGTACAACTGAAATGCGCCGTAAAGCCCAAAAATATCTTGATGAGGCAGATGACCATGTGGTGAGAATGGTTTATTCCATGCTGGAAACGGACAGGCAGGATGACTGGTGGGATGATTTGCCCGTCTCTGTACAAAAAGGGATTTTAAGGGCAGAGAAACAGCTAAAAGAAGGCAAGGGCATACCACATGAGGAAGTGATGAAAAAGTACAGTAAATGGCTTACAAAATAATTTGGTCGCCGGAAGCAAGAGATACTTTTGAAGAAATTATCAAATATCTTTTACACCGGTTTACTGAAAACGAAGCCTCAGGATTTGTCAGAATCGTAAACCGCAGGCTGTTATTGCTGCAACAGGCCCCGAAAACATTCAGGATCACAGCGCCAACATCAAAAAGAAGAAGGACGGTAATTCACAAACGGGCATTACTGTATTATACTGTCAGGGTAAGAAAGTATGAGGTTAAATTATTGTATTTTTTCAATACAAGACAAAACCCAAACAAAAGAAAACATTAAAAAATTTCTTCCAATTCCTTCAACGAATAAACAGTAAAAGTCGGTAGTTTATCATTCACCGGCACCGGTTCCTTAGTCAGATGGTTTACATGCACCTGGTCGATGCCTGCATTCAGGGCGCCGAGGATATCCACTTCAATGGTATCCCCGATCATAATGCTTTCTTCCGGCAGCGCATTTGTTTTTTTGAAAGCATATTCAAAGATCTCTTTGTGCGGCTTCAGGCTGTTGCTGGCTTCCGAGGTAATGACTTCCGCAAAATATTTATCCAGCCCGGAGCTCTTCAGCTTGCCATGCTGTGTTTTTTCAAACCCGTTGGTAATAAGGTGAATGCGGTATTGTTTATCGGTGAGGTAATCCAGTATTTCAATCGTATACGGGAATAAGATCTTCCTGGTAGGCAATAGATCTAAAAAAAGCACACCCATTTCCCTCGCCAGTGGTTCATCGGCAATTTTAAAATCCAGCAGGGCCAGCCACATTCTTTTCCAGCGCAGCTCATCCACTTTGATGTAGCCATTACGGTAGCGGTCCCAGAGCTTATCATTGTGAACAAGGTAGTTTTTATGAAACAGGTCAAAGTCACCGATCCCCTTTCCCTTTAATTGAAGGTTGTGATACAGCTCTTCCAGTGTCTGCCGGCTGTTGGCTTCAAAATCCCAGAGGGTATGGTCCAGGTCGAAAAAGAGATGTCGGTATTTACCCCCGTCCCCTGAAGGGGAGTTATTAGCATTCATTATTGAGCATTAGTTAAGTAATTTGCAAACATAAACCAATCAAAAGAATGTCTGCGGCGAAACGAAATAGTTTAAACACCCCGCCAGCTGGCGGGGATGGGGTCATGAATGTAATTGTGACCGGTGCATCCAAAGGAATTGGCAAGGCCATTGCAACCATATTTGCAGCCAACGGGCATAACCTGTTCATCTGCTCAAGGGGAGAGCTGGCTTTGTACAAGACCACGGAAGAACTGATGACAAAGTACCCGGCTGCTAAAATAAAAGCAAAACCATTTGATTTAAGTAAGAAAGAGCAGGCAAAAGAATTTGGCAACTGGTGCCTGGGATTTGGGATACCGGATGTGCTGATCAATAATGCAGGCCTGTTTGAACCAGGTAGTGTACATAATGAACCTGAAGGCACATTAGAAAGCCAGGTGGCGACAAACCTATACAGCGCTTATCATTTAACAAGAACCGTTTTGCCCAAGATGATGGAGCACCCTTCGACAGGCTCAGGACGGGGCCATATTTTCAATATGTGTTCCATTGCCTCCCTCCATGCTTATAAAAACGGCGGGGCTTACAGCATCAGTAAGTTTGCTATGTACGGGTTCAGCAAGAACCTCCGGGAAGAAATGAAACCGCATGGCATAAAAGTAACAGCTGTCCATCCCGGCGCTGTGATGAGTGATTCATGGGGGGATTTTGACAACTCATCCAAACGCATCATGGAGGCAGAGGATATCGCAAAAATGGTCTATGCTGCATCACAGCTTTCACCGCAGGCCTGCGTGGAGGATATTGTGATAAGACCGCAATTGGGCGACCTGTAAGCCACTGACATCCGGTTTTTTCCTTTGGTATATTTTAAACCCTTCTTTAGAAAAGCGGTTATACTTTTAGACCTCGCCCCAACCCCTCTCCAAAGAGAGAGGGGGCTAAACCCTAAAGCAGATTAATTTCCTTTTGAAAAGAAGAATTACCATATCGGGATTTCTGTGTTTTTCACTATTTGTAAATGCACAGGTAGTTTTTAAAATTATTGTGCCTCAGCAGCCTGTTACCATGGGCGAATCTTTTCAGGTGC
>JANNUI010000187.1:0-1512 GCA_031395125.1 Chitinophagaceae bacterium
TATAAAAGCAATTTTTCCAAAAGCCTGGCTATTCATTAAAGGATCGCCATCTACAGCTATAATATCGGCAAGTTTGCCTTTTTCGATGCTTCCGAGTTTATCTTTTTCTCCTAAAAGTTCTGCTGCGTTTATGGTGGCCGATTTTATAACTTCCATTGCGGGCATACCGGCTTCAATCATATACGTAAATTCAAGCCAGTTTAATCCATGTTTATATACACCTGCATCAGTTCCAAAGGCAATTTTTACACCCGCCTTGAAAGCTTTTGTAAAAGTGCTTTTTAGTTGTGGTCCAATTTCTAAAGCTTTTGAAGTTACCATTGGCGGATAATAACCTGGAATTTTTGCAGAATCGGCAACTGATTGCCCGGCTGTAATTGTTGGTACATACCAGGTACCGTATTTTTTAAAAAGTTCAATTGCTTCATCATCCATCAAGGTGCCATGCTCAATTGAATTAACTCCTGCACGGATTGCCCGTTTCATACCTTCTGCACCATGTGCATGCACTGCTACTTTAAAACCATAATCTTTTGCCGTTTCAACAATTGCTTTAATTTCTTCTTCCGTAAACTGGGGGTTACTTCCACTTTTTGCAACGCTTAATACACCACCTGTAGCAGTTATTTTAATAAGGTCACTTCCATCTTTATAGCGTTGTCTTACTGCCTGCCTGCATTCATCCGGGCCATTCGCTACACCTTGTACCGGTCCGGGGTCACCCATCAAATCTTTTCTGTAACCATTTGTTGGATCGGCATGACCGCCGGTAGTGGCAATCGCTTTTCCGGCAGTATAAATCCGGGGGCCTTTTATTAACCCTTTGTTGATGGCATTGCGAAGAGAAATATTTACACCGGAACCTCCGAGATCTCTAACCGTAGTAAATCCGGTCAGTAAAGTTGTTTCGGCAAAACGGACAGACATAAAAGCATAATCAGCCGGATTTAAAGTAAACCCATCACTATAACGGGTAGGACTCGTTTCTTGTTCCATATGAACATGCATATCAATCCAACCGGGCATTACCGTCTTTGTTTTTAAATCAATTGATTTTGAGCCAGCCGAAACAACAGTAAAGGCATTATCGATTGCTACAATTTTATTTCCCTCAACTACAATTGTCATATTCTTTTTTGGTACTTCGGAAACTGCATCTATTAATGTTCCGCACCAGATATATGTTTTTTGGGAGTATCCAAACAGTGTAATTGAAAGGGTTATATAAGCAAGCAGTATTTTTTTCATATAAAAATTGATTTGGATTTTAAAAATAGCCGGATTTTTCCACAATTTGTTATTTCAATTTTTACAGTAACATTATTTCTTTTAGTTTTGTATGACCTCCGTCCAGATAGCTATCCGGACCTCGATGGTCAATATTCGACCGGCAATTTTCAGCTATTTTATTGTTACATAGATTTGAGTCAATAGTAAGAACAGTTAATTGGCAGTTAAGATTTTTTTGTTTAATAAATTTGAAATTATCAATCATGGCTAAATACGTTTTTG
>JANNUI010000256.1:0-2459 GCA_031395125.1 Chitinophagaceae bacterium
GAAAGCCTCTCCTAAGAAAAATTCAACGGTCGCCAGAAAAAGCCGGCCGGCCTACGTAAAAAAGGGAAAACCGGTCATCCTCATCACCAACGACGACGGTGTTACCGCACCCGGCATCATGAGCCTGGTGGAAGCAGTGAAAGATCTCGGCAAAATAGTAGTGGTGGCGCCGGACAAACCACAATCCGGTATGGGCCATGCCATTACCATCGGCCAGCCGCTCCGTTTGCATAAGATACATTCCATAGAAAATGTGGAGACCTGGTCATGCACCGGCACGCCGGTCGATTGTGTAAAACTGGCTGTTGACAAAGTGCTGCACCGCAAACCTGACCTTTGTCTCAGCGGTATTAACCATGGAGCCAACCATAGCATCAACGTTATTTATTCCGGCACCATGTCCGCCGCTGTGGAAGCTGCTATAGAAAGCATCCCAGCTGCCGGTTTTTCATTGCTGGATTACAGGATCGATGCGGACTTTACCGGCGCTAAAAAATATGTCCGCATCATCGTGGAAAAGATGCTGTCTACAAAGCTGGACAAACACACGGTACTCAATGTAAACATACCGTCAGTAGCTCCGGAGCTGATAAAAGGATTCAAAATTTGCAAACAGGCTTATGCCAAATATGAAGAAGATTTTATTGAACGCAACGACCCGCATGGCCGTCACTACTACTGGCTTACCGGCGAGTTTGTGAATTTCGACAAAGGAAAGGATACCGATGTGTGGGCACTGGCCAACAATTATGTAAGTGTGGTGCCGGTGCAATTTGACCTGACGAATTACGTTTTAAAAGCTGACCTCGAAAAACGCTGGAAATGATATTTAAAAAAGATAACCTCAGACTCGGATTATTTCTCGGGCTCATCGGACCCATCATCGGACTGGTCGTTATTTATTTTGTCAGTTTCTCTTCGCTCAGTTTTAAAGAGTTTCTGGATTATTTCATGCATGACAATAAAGTGATAACGCATGTAGGCACCTTGTCGTTACTTGCCAATGCAGTTCTTTTTGCCATCTATGTTCATTTTGATAAATCAGAAACATTCAAAGGGATCTTTATTATCACCCTGCTCTATGGCGTTGGGATACTGATACTGAAACTCTTTAATAATTAATTCTTATGAGCCGGGCTGCATTACTGTTATCATCTTATGTTGCAGTTTATCCTGAGTTTATCGAAGGTCCCTCTTGTACGTCCGATATCCCGTTAACTATCGGGACAATAGGGCAATTTCGGATACCCCACTTGCCACTCACCATACCCCTCTTACCATGAAGTATTACATCATTGCTGGTGAAGCCTCAGGGGATCTGCATGGCAGCCATCTTATCAAAGAACTTCAGCAACTTGACAACGCAGCTGATTTCCGCTGCTGGGGGGGAGATAAAATGGAGGAAACCGGCGCAGCATTGGTAAAGCATTACCGGGAGCTTGCTTTTATGGGTTTCACAGAAGTGCTACTTAACCTGCGTACCATTCTCCGCAATCTGATAATATGTAAAGAAGATATTCTGCTATACAAACCAGATACCCTGATACTTATTGACTACCCCGGTTTCAATCTCCGCATTGCTAAATGGGCAAAGCAGCAGGGCCTGTTCGCAGAATCCGGTGGAAAAGTGATCTACTACATCTCACCCCAGGTGTGGGCCTGGAAAGAGAACCGGGTGAAGAAAATGAAAGAATGCATTGATAAAATGCTCGTCATCCTTCCTTTTGAAAAAGACTATTTTAAAAACAAATGGAATTGGGACGTGGAATATGTGGGACATCCGCTGGTGGAAGTGATAGTCAGGAGGCAGGAGTCGGTCCGAGAGGACTCCTTCGGAGGAGTCGGGAGTCAGCTATTCTCCGCCAAACCGATAGTTGCTTTACTGCCCGGAAGCCGTAAACAAGAAATACAAAAAAAGCTTCCGGTGATGCTGGAAGTTAGCAGGTCATTTCCGGATCATCAGTTCATCGTAGCCAAAGCACCGGGAGTGGATGAAAGTTTTTATGATGATCTGCTGCGTCCCTATTCAAATGTTTCCTGGGTAGCCAACCAGACATATGACCTGCTGATGCAGTCCAAAGCGGCATTGGTAACTTCCGGTACCGCCACCCTGGAAACGGCCTTGTTTGGGGTACCCGAAGTGGTGTGCTACAAAGGCTCATGGCTCAGCTACCAGATCGGGAGAAGGCTGGTGAATGTGAAATACATTTCCCTTGTCAATCTTATCATGGATAAAATAGTCGTAAAAGAATTAATACAGAACGACCTCACAATTGACAACCTGAAAAAAGAACTGGAAGACCTGCTGACTAATAATTCCCGTATCGAACAGTTGGAGAAAGACTATGGAGCGCTGAAACAGTTATTAAGTGCCGGTGGCAATGCTTCCGCCAAAGCGGCTGCTTCTATCTTTCAATTTTTACGTCAGTAATTTAATGGCCAGGATGATCAGGCAGAGG
>JANNUI010000269.1:0-2702 GCA_031395125.1 Chitinophagaceae bacterium
TAAAAGGTGGAAAGACTGTCGCCAAAATAAATATGGTTGTGCGTGCTCTTTCCTTTTTCGCCGGCCCAGTCACCATGACCCCAGGGACCCATCACAATAGTATTTTTAGCGGCAGGTGTACTTTTTTCAATGGTCTTATAAATATTCAGCGGGCCATACAGGTCTTCCGCATCGAACCAGCCGCCAACCGTGAGTACCGCCGGTTTGATATTGTTGAGGTGCGGCAATATGTTTCTTTTCTGCCAGAAACTGTCGTAATTGGGGTGCTCAGTGATCTGCTTCCAGAAGAAATTATCCTGGTGATATTTTTCTGTAATGTTCTTCAGCGGGCCCATTTTCAGGTAAAAGTCATAAGCGTCTTTCGCCGGCTTGCCGTAAAAACGCATGATCTCCGGAATAAACCATTCAGTACGGGTGGTATCTTTTTTCTGGTAACCAAAAACTGCGAATGCGGCTGTATAGCTCTGCAGGTAGGCACCCATGTGGTGAAAGTCATCAAAGAAGAAGTCAGATACAGGTGCCTGCGGCGATACCGCTTTCAGCGCCGGGTGTGCATCAGGCAAGGAAGCAGCTGAATAGAAACCGGGATAAGAAATGCCATAGATCCCCACCCTCCCGTTATTCCCTTTCAGATTTTTTACCATCCAGTCAATGCTGTCCCATGTATCCGAACTCTCATCAATGGCCGTCTTGTTCCTGGGGTCGTTGCCGGGGATATTCGGGGTCATATTATTAAACAGCCCATCGCTCATATACCTGCCCCGCACATCCTGGAACACCAGGATATAGCCGTCTTTGACTAAAAAATCAGAAGGATGGCCATGGGTTTTAAAGTCACCGTAATTGGAGGCATTGTAACAGGTGCGGTTCATCAATACCGGCCATGTTCTTGATCTGTCCTTTGGCATATACACAAGCGTAAAGAGTTTGGCCCCGTCCCGCATGGGAATGCGGTATTCAAACTTGTCATAATGCTCCCGCATGTACAAAGAATCCTTATTCTGCCCATGCGAAGGGAGGGTAATTGAAAGAAAAATTGAAGTGAAAATTATTCCTGACAGTCTCATACAAATGTTTTTACGGTAATAAAGTGAAAAACTACAGAAAATACTTCAACCGTAACTGCCGTTAAACAAAAAACCCTGTTTGGCCCTTCGACCCTTCGACAAACTCAGGGCTCAGGGCTCAGGGATCAGGATGCGCAAACAAAGCTCTTGTGACTAAAACTGCTCATTTATATCCTGTCCATTCACGGGTATCAATATTGAATATCCAATACATCCCGTTGCAACAGGCGAAATTAAATGAGGGATAGATAGCTGCGTCTGCAGGCAGCTTTATACTTTGGGTCAGAAACCCTGTTTTGATGTTGTATAATTCTATTTCCTGGATATTGGGTTTTAAAAAACCGAGTTCTGAACCCTTTATACCTGTATAGATCACGGTGGTATTATTGTATGCTTCCGGGGTCAGCCTGCTAGTGGTATCAGGGTTCGGGCCTTCTGTTTTTGTTCTTCCCCAATGGATCTTTAATACAGCCCCTTTTACGGCCTCGTCAACATCATAAAACCAGATCTCGTTTCCACTCAGAAAAAGGACATCCTTGCTTTGATGATTAAATGCTCCGACACATTGCGCCCCGGGCTGTGTCATTTCATCCGTCAGGTACTGCATTTCCCGGATCATGCCTGTAGCCGTGTGGTCGTAACGGAACCAGCCCGCTGTATCATATGTATTTCCCTGGATACATTTTTTGTCCGGGTTGTACCAAATCCCTCTTGCATCCACTTCGCAGTTTGTACTGTCGGGTGAAAGTCTTTTACCCGTCGCATCAAAAATGGAAAGCGGGTAGCCGGCGTTGCCCGCCATAGTGGCATAATATTTTTTAAAGACCGGGTGCCAGGCCACCGATGCGCCCCGGGTGCCCGGCATCTCATCATCAATTGTCCGGGCCATTTTCAGGGTCAGTACTTTTTTTACAGGTTTAACGATAACCGTTGTCTCCTGAGATGCAGCAGTAAATGCGGATATGGCGATGACGGCCGGAATTAACAGGTACTTCATATAAGTTGTATTAATCGTTACGACAAAGAAACAGGCTTCATTACTACCAGCCCATCCCCAGCTGTATTTTAGTCAGATGACTAAAGGTATATAAAAGTTGTCCGGGCAGCGTTTCGGGCTAATGACTTGTCTCTCATGCCAGACGCAATTTTTATGACACAGGCTATCAAACATTCCCGTTCAGTTCTTACGGTGATCCTGGTAACGGGATTGCTGGCCGGACTGCTTGACGGGCTGGCTGCCATCATTCAATACAGCATCAACGGCGGTAAGAACCCTGCCAATATTTTCAAGTTCATCGCCAGCGGGGTTTTTGGAAAACAAGCTTTCGCGGGGGGAAATAGCATGGTGCTCTGGGGAGTGCTGTTTCATTTCCTGATAGCCCTGCTGTTCACTGCCTTTTTCTTCCTGGTTTTTCCAAAAATAAAATGGCTTGGGGAAAACAAAGTACTTGCCGCGATTTTCTATGGTATTTTTGTATGGGCCGTGATGAATCTGCTGATAGTGCCGTTGAGTAACACCAGGCCGCTTCCTTTTGATGCGGGCAAAGCAGTAGTTGCAGCACTGATCCTGATCGCCTGCATCGGGTTGCCCGTATCGCTGTCGGCGGACACGGGGTGCTGCGGGGTGACGACGCG
>JANNUI010000293.1:0-3811 GCA_031395125.1 Chitinophagaceae bacterium
CAGTTGGTAACATAACCCACCCCCAACTCACTATAAAATTTATTTTTCTCCATTTGCCCCGCCCAGGCGGGGATGTTTCCTTGCTGCAAACTTTACTGTTCAATAAATCAAGAACTCTTCAAACCTAAGTTCCCCTTTAGGGGACAGGGGCCTAACCGTCCATCACTTTCTTCTGGTGATGGATGCTTTCCATATGCACAGCATCAAAATACCGGGTGATGAATTCTTTGCTCAGTCCTATCTTATCGCCTTTGGCGGTTGCCCTTTCAATGATCTCGTTCCAGCGGCTGGTTTGCAGGATGGTGATGTTGTTTTCTTTTTTGTACCTGCCGATCTGCTCTGCTACTTTCATCCGCTGACCGAGTATCTGCATCAGTTCATCGTCTAACTGGTTGATCTGCTGCCGCAGTTTTTCCAGTGCCGCATGATAGGCTTCAGAAATGACATCATCTTTTCTCCAGATAATGGCGTCCAGCATTTCGGCCAGCCGTTCCGGCGTCACCTGTTGCCTGGCATCGCTCCATGCATTGTCCGGGTCAATATGGCTTTCGATCATCAGTCCGTCGTAATCAAGATCGATCGCTTTTTGCATCGTATCCAATAAAATATCACGGCGTCCGCAGATATGTGAAGGGTCATTGATGAAAAGCATGCCGGGATATTTCAGCTTCATTTCGATCGCCAGGTGCCACATTGGCGCATTACGGAATTCTGTATTTCCATAGGAAGAAAAGCCCCGGTGGATCAAACCAATTTGTTTCACTCCTGCCCCCGCCACCCTTTCGACAGCGCCGCTCCACAGTTCCAGGTCAGGATTGATAGGGTTTTTTATCAGCACCGGCACATCCACCCCACGCAGTGCATCGGCCACTTCCTGCACACTGAAAGGGTTTACGGTTGTCCTGGCCCCGATCCACAGCAGATCCACATCAAAGGTCAATGCATCCTGTACCTGTTTGGAGGTTGCTACTTCCACGGTGGTTGGTAACCCGGTCAACTTCTTTGCCTGCTGCAGCCAGGGCAATCCCTTGGCTCCCACTCCTTCAAACATGCCGGGTTTGGTGCGGGGTTTCCAGATACCTGCCCGCAGTATATCTATTTTGCCGGTAGCAGCCAGGCGCTGTGCGGTTTGCAATACCTGCTCTTCCGTCTCAGCACTACAGGGCCCGCTGATGATCAGCGGACGTTTGCTCCATGCTGCCTGCACTGTTTCGTTTGTTGCCAGTTCTATTGCTTGCATTTATACAAATTTAGCCCCTATCCTCCAAAGGAGTCCTTCGGACCCTAAAGGGGTATAAGAAACAGTTTAATATACATTTTTATTTTGTCATCTTGCGAGGCGAAGCCGAAGCAACCTCGTCTGTTTAATTATTATATCATCGTCAGGTTCCCCTGGCATCATCCGTTCCCGCTTTGCGGGACACTTCAGGGTTTTGTTCGCTTATCATCCTGTTCTGAAATTTTTTAATATCACCGCACATTTCTATTTGCGGATAATATTGAACCCTTACGGGTTCCAAAAACATTCTTCGCTTTTATTTCTCCGGGTTTCACCCGGAGCTATCCACATTCAGCCCCTATAGGACTAAACAGCATCTGCCAATTATTCCGTTCAATATTATTCAGAACTGTTCTATACCCGGAGTCTTAAAGCCCCTCCTTCGGAGGGGTTTGGGGAGGCTACTACTTTATTATCCTCCTTATCTTATTAGCCTCTTCGATCAGCCTCATGAGGTATTCGCTGTCTTCTTTCTCAATGCTCTCTTTAAATCTTTCCAGCTGCGCAATATGTTCTTTCAGTACATCCAGCACATTCTCCCTGTTCTGCATAAAGATGGGCACCCACATGGCCGGGTTACTCTTGGCCAGGCGAACGGTACTTTCAAAACCGGCAGAGGCCAGCTCAAAAATGGCATTCTCCTCTTTTTCCTTTTCCAGCACCGTATTCGCCAGGGCAAATGAAGTGATATGCGAGATATGACTCACATAGGCTGCATGCAGGTCATGAGATACTGCATCCATTTCCAGTAAGTGCATACCGATCTTTTTATACATCCCCTTTACCCATTCCAGTGCATCCACATCACTTTCCGCAGCATTGCAAATGATCACTGCTTTGTTCTCGTAAGCACCACGAACGGCTGCCTGGGGACCACTGTACTCCGTTCCCCACAAAGGGTGTGTGGCCACATACCTGCCCCTCTTAGGGTGATCCTTTACTGCATCGATCAATGGTGATTTGGTGGAACCCAGGTCCAGCACCAGCTGTTCATCCACTTTATCAAGGATAACGGGCAATAAGGCCACCATCACATCCACCGGCACTGCCAGTACGATGACATCGGACTCCCGGATCGCTTCATCGAGTGGTAATATCTCATCCACCAGTTCCAGTTCGAGTGCCTTTTTTGCATGCTCTTCATTGGCATCCACACCAATCAGGCGGGACGATAGTTTCTTTTCGTGCAACTGAATGGCCAATGAGCCTCCAATAAGGCCGGTACCAACTATTGTAATTCTTTTGCGTTCCATACAATAATTATTAATTAATAATTACTACTTATTCGCTGCCTCGCTTCTTCCAATATTCCTTCGTTACTGCACAAACTCACCCTCACATATTTCTTGCCGGCGCTGCCAAATATGCCGCCGGGGGTGATAAACACATTTGATTTGTACAATATTTCATCGCTTAATACATACCCATCCTTATACTTTTCCGGCACTTTTGCCCAGACAAACAAACCAGCCTGTTCTTTGGAATAAGTGCAATTCAGCAAATCAAGCAGCTCAAAAACTTTTTCTCTTCTTCTCCTGTATACTGCATTTACTTCGTCATGCCACTCCTTCGTCAGGCTCAGGGCTTTGGCAGCCGCCAACTGCACCGGCAAAAACATACCGCTGTCCATATTGCTTTTAAACCTCAGCACTTCATCAACTCTTTCTTTAGCCCCGCAAAGCATTCCCACTCTCCAGCCGGCCATATTATGGCTTTTGCTTAATGAGTTCAGTTCAATCACACAATCCTTCGCTCCTTCAATACCCAGCAGGCTCATCGGTTCCTCCCCCGATAGCCATCGGGGCAGAATAAAAGAATAGGGGTTATCATGAACAATAAGGATCTTATGCTTCTTTCCAAAAGCTACCAATTTTTCAAACATTTCCCCGGAAGGCAACTGCCCCGTTGGCATTTGCGGGTAATTCACAAACATCAGTTTTACTTTCCTGAGATTTTTCTTTCCCAACTTACCAAAGTCAGGTTCATAATTATACCTGTTGCCCAGTTTGTATTCCACACTTGTACCGCCTGCCAGTTGTACGGCACTGGTATAAGTCGGATAACCGGGATTGGGCACCAATACCTCATCCCCTTTATCAAGATAAGTCATGCAGATATGCATGATCCCTTCCTTGCTTCCAATGAGCGGTAACACTTCGGTACCGGGATCCAGCTCAACATGGTACCATGTCTTATACCAATCACTCATCGCCTTTCTCAATACCGGCGAACCTTTATAGGACTGGTAAGCATGTGTGGTTGGCTTTGCCGCTTCTTCCTGTAATACTTTTATTACATCCGGGTGAGGTGGCATATCCGGGCTGCCGATACCCAGGTTGATGATATTCTTCCCGGCTTTATTCAGCTCATCGATCTCCCTCAGTTTCTGAGAAAAATAATATTCACCGATACCTTTTAATCTTTTACTCGTCTTCATACATACTTTATTTATATGTCGCCCCTACGGGGGCTTTATTGTCTGTGCCATTTTATACACTCCGGGTTTCACCCGGAGCTACCAACCTGCCTGCC
>JANNUI010000313.1:0-2325 GCA_031395125.1 Chitinophagaceae bacterium
ATATTCATTAAGCTGCTCTCTTATGATAAAATAAATAATACAATGCAAGGAATAATGCCAGCAGACCTACACCGATCAATGCTGCATTCACATCTTTAATGACCACACCAACAGCTATCATAAAATAGCTGAACACAAAAAAGCCGGCCAATACAGGTGTAAATCTGTTCCAGCTGCCGGTTACCATTGCTTCGTTCTGTTTTCTTTTTCTCAGCACAAATAAGGTTGCCGCCGAAGTACTCATGCCAATGCTGTCTAAAAACATCGTAAAGTTTAAAATATTATCTACTCCTTTACCAAAAAAAGTAACGATAATGGTGATCAGGGAAAAGGTAACCAATCCTGCTACCAGTGCTTCTGTTTTGGGATGCCGTAAAGAGAATATTTTAGGAAAAACTTTATCCTTGCTCATTGCATACATCACCCTCGGGTTACTCATTAGCAGGATATTCACATAGGCCAGTACAGACAGGAACATCAGCGCATCAAACACTTTGCCCCCGGCTTTTCCAAACCATGCTTCGCAAAGCAATGAACCAATTGCTGAAGCGTTTTTCATCTTATCATAACCAATGACCTGTGTGTAGGCCACATTGATCAGCAAATACAAAGAAATAACAATGATAATACCGATGATGATCCCTTTGGGTATCATCCGGGTGTCTTTCACTTCACCCCCGAAGTTGATCGTCTGCTGGTAACCGCCGTAAGCAAAACAAACCGGTATCAGCGAGATCAGGAAGAGGGTGATAGCATTGTTGTTGTCCAGTGTAAAAAGCGGCGATCCTTCCTCATAGCCATGAGGTTCGATCACCACTCCTTTAAATAATGCGGCTATTAAAACTACCATCAGCCCCACTTTAATGATGATAAGTACATTCTGTGTACGGCTGCTGGTCTTCAGGCCGAATAAATTCACCACAAAAAAGATGGCGACAGCTGTTATGGCAACCATCGTATTAAATAAAATACCGCTTGGCTTCCCGTACAGCAGGTCACTTACATAATCTGCACCTATCAGCGCCACCACCGCCAGTGATGCCGCATTACTGATGAGGATGATCGCATTAACTGAAAATCCTACCGAAGGATGGTAACACTCTGCAAACACTTTGTAATAACCTCCCATGGCCGGTAACCGAAGGCCTATCTCCGCATAGGTAAGTGCCCCGCATATGGCAATGATCCCACCGGTGATCCACAACAGGAAAAATATTGAACTGGTTCCCGAAGTAGCTGCCACTGATGCGGGATTACGAAAAATTCCCATCCCTATTACAAGACTAACTACAATCAGACTAATATCTGTGAGGTTCAGTTTATTCTTTGCAGTCATGGCTTGAAGATACAAAGAAAAGGTTCTAACTTTATGGCCATCCATTTCCTCATTCTATGAAAAAGGCCAGCACTTTAATTGTTTTGCTGCTTCATCTTCTACCCTGTATTGCACAACAGGAGACTGCGGATTCTGTCCGGACAATAGATACAGTGATCATAAAGGCATTTGAACAGCTGAAAAAAGCGCCCTACTCTCCGATCCTGATCAGTTCCATACCCGCAAGCATCAGTAATTATTCACCCAAAACTTCATTAGTAAACGGCCTCAATGCAATCGCCGGTGTACGGATGGAAGAAAGATCACCCGGTAGCTACCGGCTGAACATA
This sequence comes from Chitinophagaceae bacterium, assembly GCA_031395125.1. Taxonomy (GTDB): domain Bacteria; phylum Bacteroidota; class Bacteroidia; order Chitinophagales; family Chitinophagaceae; genus JJ008. Next base: position 1,666 of record JANNUI010000313.1, read on the forward strand.
CGGGGCAGTTCGCTTCGTTCTCCTTTTGGTGTACGTAATGTGAAAGTGTACTGGAATGATATTCCTGTAACTGACCCGGGGGGAAATACTTACTTCAACCAGTTTGCCTGGAATAATTTTTCTCATATAGAAATTTTAAAAGGTCCGGCAAGCAGTATGTATGGCGCTGGTACAGGTGGATTAATTTTAATGCATTCGTTATCTGCCTGGCAACCGGGAGTAAGTGCTGAATATATTGCCGGAAGTTATAACCTGCAAAATGTTTTTATTTCTGGCCGGTTCGGAAAAAAGGAAAACAGGAATCAACTTTCTTTTGCTCATACTCAAACAGACGGTTACCGCATACAAAGCCGGATGGGAAAGGATAATTTTTCATGGGTATCCAAATTAAAAATATCAGAAAAGCAACAGTTTTCCGCTTCGGTTTTACTCACCAATATGTACTACCAGACACCCGGCGCTTTAACACTGGCTGAGTTTACCAGCAATCCAAAAGCTGCGAGGCCGGCAGCGGGAACATTGCCATCCGCTGTAAATGCGAAGGCAGCCATTGAGCAGGTCAATTTCCTGGCGGGGTTCACCCATTCCTATAAATTCACTGCTTCCTTTGCCAACCATACTACTTTTTATGGAACATTTGCAGAAATTAAAAATCCTGCC
>JANNUI010000330.1:0-6313 GCA_031395125.1 Chitinophagaceae bacterium
ACTGAAAATCGCCGGACCGCTATTGGTTTTAGTGCTTATTGCATTTTCACAATGCAAGAAGTCAAATAACAGTAATAACAACCCGCCGCCGCCACCACCGCCGCCCGGACCGGTGATCATTAAAGATTCGGCCATTGTCCAGGGGTTGAATTTTCCGTGGGAGTTGCTGTGGGGGCCTGATGATTTTATCTGGATGACGGAACGGGGAGGAAAGATAAGCCGGGTAAATCCCTCAACAGGGGCCGTATCACTACTGCATACCATTACGGAGGTGGTATCAAACGGTGAGGGGGGATTGCTGGGTATGGTGCTACACCCCAACTTTTCAAGCACTCCTTATGTATTTGTGGCTTACAATTATAATTCGGGCGGCTATAAAGAAAAGATCGTACGCTTTACCTACACCGGCACTTCGCTTACAAGTCCTGTCACGATCATTGAGAATATTTCCGCTTCCTCCATACACAATGGATGCCGCCTGGTAATTACCCCGGATCTGAAACTGTACATCACTACCGGCGATGCGTCCAACACTTCGCTGCCGCAGAATGTTTCGTCGGTGAACGGCAAGATCCTGCGGCTGAATTTAGACGGAACTGTGCCGGCAGACAATCCTGTTGCAGGTAACCCCTACTGGAGTTTTGGCCACCGCAATCCCCAGGGCCTGGTATATGCCAATAATACCCTGTACAGCAGTGAACACGGCCCCAGCACGGATGATGAGTTGAATATTATTGAGAAAGGCAGGAACTATGGCTGGCCGAATGTGCCCGGTTTTTGTGATGCCGGGAGCGAACAAACCTTTTGCGCCGCCAATAATGTAAAAGAACCCATCAAGGCATGGACACCCACCACGGCAGCCTGCGGACTGGATTACTATAATCACAACCTGATACCGCAATGGAAGAATTCGTTGCTGATGGTGGCGCTGAAAGATGCCCGGCTGTACCAGATGAAATTGGACGGTACATTCAAAATCATTTCTGAAACCAATGAGTACTTCACCAATAAGTATGGACGAATGAGGGACCTGTGTATATCACCGGAGGGTAAAGTGTTTATCTGCACCAGCAACGGCGGGAACAATGACAGGATCATTGAAGTGGGAAAACAATAAATCTTTTAATCTGCTTTTCGTATGCAGACAAAATGATGTTCTTCTACTTTCATATTATTATAAAAAGCGCCGGTGTACCAGTATTTGGTGACCGCCTGGGAAGCATTAACTTCTGTTGATGTCCAGATAGTACCTCTTTCCTCCACATTGAACTTCTCTTTAAACGCATAGATGGCATCTGATTCGTCTTTTGCCGGCAAATACCAATCGTCTTTCCCTCCATCAATTGCTTCGCTGCAAAGTTTAGCAGCATAGGGCTTGCCTTCAAACCCAGCATTTTTACCTACCGCCGTTACGATTGCTTTGGTATTGGCCGGTCCGTTAGATTCGCTTTTGGCAGCATCAGCGGCAATTTCCTCGTTATAGCCGCCCCACATCACTATGCCTTTGGAAGTCATATCAAGCACTTCATACTTCTTTCCGTTAAACTCGATAGGAATTATTTTTTGCGCTGAAAGATTTTGTGCGGCAAGAAACGGCAGCAAAAGCAATAAAAATGTATTCTTCATAATAAAGATTTAAGGTTCCTGTAAATTTCGGGGAAATTGATGAAACATCATTCTTTTACTGCTGCAATACCCGGCAATGTCTTTCCTTCGAAGTATTCCAGCATGGCGCCGCCGCCGGTAGATATATAACTTACTTTATTGGCAAACCCAAACTGGTTAACAGCTGCTACAGAATCGCCGCCACCTACCAAAGAGAAAGAGCCATTTTGGGTAGCCCCAGCTACCGCTATGGCAATTGCTTTGGTGCCATGCTGAAATTTGGGCATTTCAAACACACCCATCGGGCCGTTCCAGAGAATGGTCCTTGACCTCCTGATCACATTGGAAAACTGTTCGCAGGCATTGGGGCCTATGTCCAGTCCCATCCATCCATCCGGCACATTGTTACTGGGTGCAGCGGAAGTTTGTGCATCCGCCGCAAACTTGTCAGCGATCACTGAATCGGGCGGCAGGTGGATGCAAACACCTTTCTCATCCGCTTTTTTCAGGATGGCTGAAGCTGTCTGGAGCCGGTCCTCTTCGCACAGTGAATTACCGATCTTTCCGCCCTGGGCTTTCATAAAAGTATAGGCCATGCCGCCACCGATGATGATATCGGTTGCCCTTTCCAGTAAGTTTTCGATGATGAGTATCTTATCGCTGACCTTGGCACCGCCAATAATTGCGGTAAACGGTTTTTCAGCACTATGAAGTACTTTTTCTGCAGCAGCTACTTCCCCCTCCATCACATAACCAAACAATCTTTTCTCTGAAGGGAAGAATTTAGCGATCACGGCAGTTGAGGCATGTGCCCGGTGGGCCGTTCCAAAAGCATCATTTACCCACAGGTCGCCCAGTTTCGATAATTTTTTGGCAAATTGCTCATCCCCTTTTTCCTCTTCTTTGTAAAAACGGAGATTCTCCAGCAATAAAACTTCACCGGGCCGCATCATGGCGGCTGTCAGGAAAGCCTGTTCGCCGATGCAATCATTGGCAAAAAGTACGGTGGTTCCACCCAGCAATCCGCATAAATGTTTTACCAGGTGTTTCAAGGAGAATTTATCAACCGGCCCTTCTTTTGGTCTTCCAAGATGGCTCATTAATATGACCATTCCCCCGTCACCCAAAATCTTTTGGATGGTGGGAACTGCCGCCCTCATCCGGGTATCATCTGTAATTTCAAATTTCTCATTCAACGGCACATTGAAGTCGACCCTTATCAATGCTTTTTGCCCTTTGAAGTTGTATGCAGCAAATTTTGACATAGCTGGAAATTTAAATGAAGATATTAAAGTGAAGCGGCTTTTTTTTGCTGGGCCTCCTGGAATAAAATATGCCCCGCTACGGTAGCCATCACTTCGTCTGTAACATCTTTCCCGCCGTTCAGGTTGTCCCGGATACTTTCCAGCGTATATTTAGGACCGTACGGGATACCCCACCACCCAAGCAAGGCAGAGAGAACTGTATAACCTGTCCCTTTTGCCACAGCATTCTCCCCGCCACGGATCATATACACTCCGGAGGTTCTTTTAAATGTAACCACTATCAGCGAGATGGTGAAAGTATAATAAACAAACTTTGCACCATTATCAGCTTCCCGTTGCAGGTTGGCAGCAGAAAGCCCTTCAATATTCCTGATCTTCATATTCAAACTAAAATAAAAGCACCGCAACAACTGTGGGGCATTTTGTTGCGGTACATCAATAATGTTAATCCTTACTTGCTGATGAGCTTGGCAAAATAGTTCACCGTTCTTACCAACTGGCTTACATAGCTCATCTCGTTATCGTACCAGCTTACTGTTTTCACCAGTTGCTTGTCTCCTACGGTCATTACCTTGGTTTGCGTGGCATCAAACAACGAACCGAAGTGGATACCAATAATATCGCTGCTTACGATCTCATCTTCGTTGTAGCCAAAGCTTTCGTTGCTGGCGGCTTTCATGGAAGCATTGATCTCATCTACAGTTACTGTTTTATTCAGGATGCTTGTCAGCTCGGTCAGAGAACCGGTGATGGTAGGCACCCGCTGTGCCCCTCCATCCAGTTTACCTTTCAGCTCCGGCAACACCAGGCCTATTGCTTTGGCAGCGCCGGTACTGTTCGGAACAATATTGGCTGCCGCAGCCCTTGCACGGCGGAGGTCACCTTTGGGATGTGGCGCATCCAGCGTATTTTGATCATTGGTATAAGCATGAATAGTGGTCATAATGCCTGTAACGATACCGAAATTATCATTCAGCACTTTTGCCATTGGCGCCAGGCAGTTGGTGGTGCAGGATGCGCATGAGATGATCGTTTCAGTTCCATCCAGTATGCCGTGATTCACATTAAATACTACCGTCTTCAAGTCACCGGTAGCGGGGGCGGAAATGACCACTCTTTTTGCTCCCGCAGTTATGTGTGCAGAAGCTTTGTCCTTATCGGTAAAAAAACCCGTACACTCCAGCACGACATCTACCTCATGGGACTTCCACGGGATCTCCGCCGGACTTTTCTGGGCATATATTCTTACCGCATCACCATTTACAATAATTGAATCTTCGGTAGCTTTTACCTCTGCATCAAATCTCCCCTGTGCACTGTCATACTTTAAAAGATGCGCCAGCACTTTGGGGCTGGTAAGGTCATTGATAGCGACAACATCAATTCCCTGCATTTTGTAAATCTGGCGGTACACCAGGCGTCCGATACGACCAAATCCATTGATGGCAACTTTAACTGTACTCATAACTGATTTTATAATTTATTTTTTGATATACATGATCCGCCTTCGCCACTTGCCTTCGCTAAAGCTATGGTAGTTAAAAAGGCTATGGCGGACAAGTCCGCTTTCGCTGACAGCCGTCGGCCAAAGCCTATGGCGTCGGACCAAGCTTCAGTGGACAAGGCTGCGAAGGTAATAAAACAGCTTTGGTCTGACTGTATCAGATTTGGACAAAACAGCCGTGGCAGTAAGAAGAAAAAAACGGGGACAACATCCTTTGCTGTACTGAGGACGAAAAACATTTGGCTAAAAACCCTTGCAAAGCTATCTTTGCCGTCCCTTAAAACGGCCCGTTCGTCTAAGGGCTAGGACACCACCCTTTCACGGTGGTGATACGAGTTCGAATCTCGTACGGGCTACAAAAGGCTTTGATTTTCAAAGCCTTTTCCTTTTATGATCTGAAGTGTTCATCTCTGCGGGTAAGAAATACAATATTAATAAAACGGAATTATTACCTGGTCACTCATTGCTATTACAGGAAAACCTGAGAACAGTTTTTTCAAAATAAGTTTCACCCGGGTTGATGATAGTGTTGGGAAATTCAGGCCGGTTAGGACTGTCGCCAAAATGCTGTGATTCCAGACAAAGGCCTGCATATTTGTTATACTCAGCACCGTTTTTTGTATCTGTCATTTTACCATCAAGATAATGACCGCTGTAAAAGTGTATGGCTGGCTGGGTGGTAAATACTGTCATGCACCTCCCGCTTTTCCGGTGAACCAGCATAGCAGCCTCAGTTAATAACTTTTCCGGCTGCTCCAGTGCCCATGAATAATCAAACCCACTTGTTCTTATTTTCCCGCCGTCAATTTTTCTTAGCTGCGTAAAATCAAGTGGTGAATGCAGAATCTCCAAAAAAAAGCCGGTTGGTATGTATTCCTCATCCACCTCAGCTATTTTATTGCCATTTATCAGCAGTTCATGCTCAAGTATGTCCCTGTCATTTCCTCCTGAAAGGTTAAAATAACTGTGGCTGGTCAGGTTCACTGGTGTTGCTTTGTCTGTAACAGCCTTAAAGGTGATATGCAATTCATCGTCAACAACCTGGTACAAAACGGATGCTGTAAGATTTCCCGGGAAGCCCTCCTCACCATCTTTACTTGTATACGAAAACTCCACTCCATTTTTTTCTGGTAAAACTTCAGCCTGCCAATATTTTTTATCAAACCCCTTAAAACCACCATGCAGGCACCCGGCAGCATTATTTTTTGAAAGTTGGTATTCATTCCCATTTATACTGAATCTTCCCCCTGCAATACGGTTAGCAAATCTGCCGCATATCCCACCAAAATAAAAATGACCTGCTTTTATGTAACCATCCAGCGTATCAAACCCGAGCACCACATCAGCCGGCAACCCGCTTTTGTCCGGCGCAATAATGCTCGTAATCGTGGCGCCATAATTAATAACACTCACCTTTATTTCTGAGGAGCGCCCAATGATGTATTTGTTTACTTTTTTCCCTTCGAATTCGCCAAAAGGCTGTTCTGTGATATTTACAGACATAATTATAACAGTTAGTTCTTGTCCCGGAAATAATGTTTTTCGCGGGCAAATATTAGTTATTTATTTTTTTGTTCCTCCGGAAAATATTTTAGTAACAGTGCTTTATATCCCGGCAGCTCCCGAATCGGGTCGAGATCTTTGTCACTGCTCACCTGGAAATAACTCCCGAATCCCAACTTTAGTGAACGCTCCAGGCTTTCCAGTGCGCCGCCCGCGTCTTTTTTGAGGGACTTATAACAGGCATGATGATACCAGGTAAACATTTCATGCTGCTTGTAGGTAAACATCTGGTCAAAGACGTAATTGACATTTTCCGTGCTGTCGATCAGGCCGGGAATACGTATATAAGCATATAATATGGAGACATAGGAAATGTATTGCATATTGAAGGTGTACGACGTCCGGCGGAATTTCTCAAATCCCTGTTGATCCTGCA
>JANNUI010000373.1:0-3119 GCA_031395125.1 Chitinophagaceae bacterium
GTTGAACCAACATCGCCTATTCAGTCGATGAGTTTTTAAATTCACTTATCTTATAGTTTATTTTTTAACCTTAAAACTATAAGATCATGGAAAAAAAAACGTAAGCCCGCAAGCTGTTGCAGCATTAGAAAAAGCCAGTCAGTATTTATCAATCGGGCATTACAGCCCGCTCACCATCCGCAATTATCTTGGCGAACTGCGCTATCTGTTCGTTTACTATGCTGAGGAAGATCCGCAGAATTTTACCGAAGAAATGATCATGCGTTATTTGCTGTACCTGGCAAAAACACTGGGATGCAGCCGGCCTAAGTGCAGGATGGCGGCACAGAGCATTTCTTTCTTTTTCCGTCATGTGCTGAAAATGCCCTTTGTCGTTCCTTCCATAATTTATCCAAAACCAACCTATAAGCTTCCGCCTGTGATGTCTGCACAGGAAATAAAAACACTCATTGACTCCATCAAAAACATTAAGCACCGGACGATTGTAATGCTTTTGTACAGTACCGGCATGCGCCTCAGCGAAATCGCTGCGCTCAGGATCACCGGTATTGACAGCAAGAATATGCGTATCAAAATAGTACAGGGAAAAGGCGCCAAAGACCGGTTTACTATTCTGTCTGACCAGGTCTTGCAGGAATTAAGAGCCTATTACATCATTTACAAACCCAAAGAATATTTATTCAATGGATACAAATCCGGAAAACCTCTCAGCAGGCGTATGATAGAGCACTTCGTTCAGAAAGCGCTTTTGCTTGTTGGCCTTCAAAGTAAAAACTATACCGTACACACTATCCGCCATAGCTTCGCCACTCACCTGGTGGATAACGGCACTGATCTGCACACTGTAAAAGAACTTTTGGGACACAGCGCTTTACAATCCACCATGCGTTACATGCATCTCAGCACAAAACGCATACAGGACATTATCAATCCCTATGATGCATTGCCACAGCCCCTCCCGGTTAACCGGAAGGACAACAAATAACAACATCGTTTTTAAAACCAAAAAAAGATGTTGTTATGCTATCCAATACTATACCCCGGGCTACGGTGCAGCAAGTATTACTAAGCCGGCATGTGCCATTAACTTCCTCCTCTAATCTTCATGTGCAACATGTACTCCGGCGATTAAAACTGTGCCGCACAGCAGCCCTTGGCTTTCATGTTTACCGGTGCAGTGACGATAGCTGCGGCCATATAAAATACCAATATCATAGTTGCCGGGACAGGCATTGCCCGGGTTGCGGAGCTATTAAAAAGCAGGAATGGATACAGGCCCGGACACAGGAACTGCTGCCGGTAAAATACTATCATGTAGTATTTACCCTGCCCCACGAACTCAACAGCCTGGTAATGGGACACCGCAATGTTTTATATAAACTCCTCTTTGACGCTTCTGCCCAAACATTGCTCTGCTTTGCAAAAGATCAAAAATACCTTGGCGCAACGCCGGGCATCATCAGCGTCCTGCATACATGGGGACAACAGTTAAGCTTCCACCCGCATATTCACTGTATTGTAAGTGGTGGTGGCATCCTCCCCTCTACACCCGGTGGAGAGGGGTTGGGGGTGAGGTGGAAGAATGCGACAAAGAATGAATGGCGGTTTTTGTTCCCGGTTAAAGCCATGGGCATCGTTTACAGAACAAAGTTTTTACAGGCATTGAAGCTGATGGTTGATAAAGGAGAGGTGACATTACCCGACCTGCCTGCCCGTCTGCCGGGTACAACAGACATAAAACAACTGCTGAACCTGCTTTATCAAAAAGACTGGATCGTTTATGCCAAAGCGCCCTTTGGCGGGCCTCAGGCTGTTATTGAATACCTGGGCCGCTATACACATAAGGTAGCCATCAGTAATCACCGGATCTGCAGTATAAATGACCAGGAGGGCACAGTGACTTTTGAGTACAAAGATTACGCCGATGCCAATAAGCAAAAACAAATGACACTGAGCGCCACCGAATTTATCCGCCGTTTTGAGCAGCATATCTTACCGCGCAGGTTTACCAAAATAAGGACATACGGCTACCTCAGTAACAGAAACAGGCATCAGCGAATCAATGAAGTGATCAAAAAAATGAAACTGCCTTTACATAAAGGTCTGGTCAAAGTACCGTTGAAGCTGTCTCTGATGGAACGATATGGTCTTGACATCAATGAATGCCCCTGCTGTAAAGGCAAAACCATGCAACTGCTGCTGGTTTATAACCCCTGGAAGAGGGCCGATGACGGATAATAAACATATGACCGTCAATATCCATACCCGCATCAGCAACGTTGAAGGACGTAACAGCAAAATTATGGCTACCCCGGAAAAAAGTAAGCCGAATACAAACAACAAGCAGCAAAAATCTTAATTTTAGAATAGCAATCCTTCTGATACAGGTTCAATAATGCAGCAAAAGGAAGCGGGAAAACAAAACTGAATTTAAAAATAAAACAAGTGGAAAAGATAAAGTTGATACTTACTTCCCAATAGACAAGATTACGGCGAAGTCGGTCAACCCAAAAGTATACCACAATGCCCCGCAAAATGCATTTTACTGCGGGGCTTTATCAGGGGGCATTGCGGATACTTTTCTATTTGTTACCTGCAAGCCTATTGGCGACAGTAATCATATTGGACAGACACAGCAAACACTCTAACTATACCAATAATTTCAAAGTGACGGACACTTCTCATGCACCAAACATTATTGTCCCCCTTTTATACTGCTAAACACCAAATCTTCCAGAAAAGCAACAATCTTTAATTCATCTTTATCTTTTCCAAAATCAGTTAAAGAGGGAAGATTATTCATAAAGAAATTCTGAAAATGCGCCATTTCAATAACAGTGCTTGATAGTGATTTTGGGTATTTGTATTTTGGATTATATTCCAGTATAATATTGCTTATTCTGGCGCACAGGTCCTTGTAGGGCTTAAAAAGCTGGTCCTTATTATCCTCGGATACATGTTTGGTCAAATAAGCTTTTGAGCCTTCGGCAATAATAATATGATGAAGGATGCTTTCATTAACATAGGAGGTTTTAAAATCATCCTCTATGGTAGCTGCCAATAATCTTATAACTCTTTTAAGCTTTGTTACGGGGTCTTTAATATTATTGGTATGTACA
>JANNUI010000374.1:0-1640 GCA_031395125.1 Chitinophagaceae bacterium
CGGACCTGCCCCTTCCAGTACTTTTATGACGACTCTGGCACAGGAAAACCGTGGCACCTATAAATACATCGACGTATCGACTTGGAAATGAGCGAGTTGCCTTTCCCAGGTTGGGGCCTGACGCATTTTTCGGCCAATGTCGATGCGACTGGAAATAACACAAATCCGAAAAGTGGGTCCGACCCCCTCGAACCCAAGGAATACTGTTCCAACTCCTGAACGCTTACTTCCCACACGCGATCGCATTATGAAAATAGCAATGTACCAATTCCAACATCGCTTGGCCCTGGCAACTTCTCACTTTGCATTTTTTATATTGCATTTTTCAATTTGCACTCTTCTCTGCTCCTCAAGCGACGCACAAGATGATTTCTTTATCACGCTGCGCGATGGAACTCTGTTGCGTTCCAAGTTGAATGACAGCCCGTTGATGACTTCGCCCTCCAGGTGGCGGGAGAACAGGCCGAGAACATCGGGGCAGCCGCGCCGCCGGTCAGCCAGCGCGGGATCGGGGCCGATGCCCAGCGCGGGCGCTACCCGCGCCCGCACGTCCATACGCGCGCGGTGGAGCCGGCTCTTGACGGCATTCCGCAGCACGAATCCAGGAATGAAATAGCAAACCACCCAGTCAGTAAATCACTTTCCTAAAGGAGTCCCCATGAGCACGAAGCAGGAGCGCAGTGCCACTTTGCCGAAGGCGAAGCCCGAAGGGCGCGATCCATGGAGGGATCGCGTGAGCATCGATCGCATCGTCCATTCCGCCGCCGGTACCATGATCCTGGCCAGCTTGGCCCTGGCCCATTGGCACAGCCCCAACTGGCTCTGGCTCACCGTCTTTGTCGGGGCCAACCTCCTGCAGAGCGGGCTCACCAACTGGTGCCTCCTCTCCAGCCTGCTCGCCAAGGCAGGCGTGGCCACAGGCGGTACCTGCGGCGTGAAGGGCTGAGCCATGGTGCTTCCGCCCGATTTCAAGCGCATCGCCTTGAGCATTCTCGTGGGCGGCAGTGTGGGGTTCGGCTATTTCAAGCTGGTGGGCTGCCGCACCGGCGCCTGTCCCCTCACCGCCACGCCCCTGCGGGCAATCCTCTACGGCTCCACCATGGGCCTCCTGTTCGCCCTGATGGGCCGCAAATAGTGTCACTCGCCTGCCGCTACCGCCATCTCATTGCAAGAGGAGCAAGTCATGTCCAATGTCATCCATCTCACCACCGCCGCCTTCGAACAGGTCAAGGGTCAGGAGAAGCCTGTGATCATCGATTTCTGGGCTCCCTGGTGCGGTCCTTGCCGCACGCAGGGGCCGATCCTGGACCAGGTCTCCGATAAGGTCGGCGACCGCGCCATCGTCGCCAAGGTCAACGTGGACGAGGAACCCACTCTGGCTGCCCCCTTTGGCGTCCAGGCCATCCCGACTCTGGTGGTCATGAAAGGCGGCAAGGTGGTCCAGCGCTACGTCGGCATCCAGCAGGCGGACACTCTGGTCAAGGCTGTGGAGGCCTTGCAGTGACCACCCCTGAGCTGCTCCTGACCGGCGCCGCGGTGCTGGCGGGTGTGTTCATTCTGCGGACCCTGTTGAGCCGCGCCAAACGCGTATCGAAGGAAGATCTCATGGAACTCGTCAAGCATGGCGCCCAGATCGTGGA
>JANNUI010000381.1:0-1595 GCA_031395125.1 Chitinophagaceae bacterium
CTTCGCTCACGGGTTCGTTGTCCACGAGGCAGATGCCCTTGGCCCTGCCTATCTTGCCGCGGGATTTGGTCAGTTCGACGTCGATAATGATGGTGTCGCCGGGGCGGACGGGCTTGCGCCATTTGACGCTCTCGGCGCTCATGAAGTAAGCGAGCTTCCCGAAGTTCTCCGCCTGCTTGAGCATCAGGATGCCGGCGACCTGCGCGATGGCTTCGAGCTGGAGCACGCCGGGCATGATCGGGTGATCGCCGAAGTGGCCCTGAAAATAAGGCTCGTTGACGGTGACGTTTTTGAGCGCGGTGATTTTGTTCCCCTCGATCTTCAGCACCTTGTCCACCATCAGGAACGGGAAGCGGTGTGGGAGAATCTTCATCACCGCCATGATGTCGAGCGACGAGCCGTCGGCCATCAGCTTCTCGATCTCGGCGGCAGAAGGCTTTGCGGCGGACTTTGCCTCCAGCGCGGGCGGCGGCGGGGTGAAGGCCCGGATGGCCTCCATCGGCTTGCGAATGCGGGCCTGGATGAGCCGGGCCAGTTCGCAATTGACGGTATGGCTCGGGCGCATGGCGACGATGTGGCCGCGCAGCGGCCGGCCCAGCAGGGAAAGGTCGCCAAGGATGTCCAGCATCTTGTGCCGGACGAATTCCTCCGGGTAGCGCAAAGGTTCGGTGGTCAGGACCGCGTCGTCGCGGATGACCACGGCGTTCTCCAGCGAGCCACCTTTGATGAGGCCGTTTTTGATCAGGTATTCGATCTCCTCGTAAAAGCAGAAGGTGCGCGCGTGGGCGATTTCGCGCTTCCAGGTCTCCGGCGTGATTTCGATGGAGAAGAACTGCGAGAAACGGCCCGCCTTGTCCGCGCTGGTGCAGGAAATCTTCAGCCGGTCGTGCGGGAAGATGCTGATGAGTGAATCCTCGGTCTGAATTTCCAGCGGCTCTTCAATCTCATAAGTGGCGCGCGATTCGGCCTGCGGGGTAAGCCCGGCTTCATCGACCAGCTTGCAGTATTCCCGCGAACTGCCGTCGCCGATGGGCGGCTCGTTGGAGTCGAGCTCGATGATCGCGTTGTCGATGCCGAAGCCGGCCAGCGTGGCGAGGACGTGCTCAATGGTGGTGATCTTGACGTTGCCCTTGCCGATGGTGGTGGAGCGGTTGGTCTGGACGACGTTCTCGATGCGGGCCTCGACCTCTGGCTTGCCATCGAGATCGACGCGGCGGAAGCGCACGCCGGAATTCGGCGGCGCGGGGTGAAAGGTCATGGTGACCTTGTTGCCGCTGTGCAGACCGACCCCCGAGTAGCTGGCGCTCTGCCGGAAAGTTTGCTGTTGAGCCACGGGCGGATTTAACCGGCGCGCTCCGGCCTTGGCAAGCCCGCCCCGCTCACAGGTGCGATTCTGACCGATGGGCCAGGAGCGCGGCATTCCTGCCGCCGCCCTGAGGAACTGCACGGGGATTCCTCCCTGCCCAGTAACCGGAGCGCCGAGCTCCTGCTCGGCCCGTGGTGCGGGAACAGGTTCGCGCCGAGCGGAGCGCCGCACTCCGATGCGGCACGTTCCTGCCGGTCCGTCCCCTGCCGCATCAGATTGCGGCGCTCCG
>JANNUI010000393.1:0-1605 GCA_031395125.1 Chitinophagaceae bacterium
TATTATTATGTGGCCGTAGATCCACGACTGGCTAATGGCAAAGTTATTGGTGGTGCCCAGGATAATGGTTCAACCCGTAATATTGGAGGCACCGGTACAAGTTTTGAATCGGTAATGGGCGGGGATGGGGTTTCAGTTGGCTTATCTGATCTCATAGGAGGTATTCAATATGAATATGTAGGGTTTCAATTAGGGGATATTATCCGCAGAGCTTCAACATTAGCCGATGGCTTTGGTACCCTTATCACACCCCCGGGCGAATCAGGCTCAGGTTTGTTTGTTACGCTTTTTAAACCTGATGTTGACAATGCCGAAAGATTATACTATGCCAATGATAATGCTTTGTACAGAACTACGTCTGCTTCTACTGTAACATCAGGTACCTGGACCAGTATGACTGGCATTGCTACTGCTGTTGGTGCTGCTTTTGATATCACTGCAATTGCGACTACAAGGGGTACTTATAGTTTAGCTACTGCCAGTTTGTTTTTTGGAACATCCAACGGAAGGGTATTTCGCCTTGATAATCCAACTGGTGTATTAGCTAGTACAGCGCCGGTTGAAATTAGTTTAGGTGCTGGTTTCCCTGCAGTGGGTTCGGGTAATATAAGCAGTATTGCCGTTAGCCCCCGTAATGATGATACAGTATTGGTTACATTTTCTAACTATGGTGTTACCAGTGTTTTCTGGACCGGCACGGCAAATTCAGCATTACCTGTCTGGACGGCAGTTGAAGGAGCTTTAACACTACCGTCTTACCGCAGCAGTGCCATTGCTTTTACTACTGCAGGCATTGAATATTTTGTTGGTACTTCGGCAGGATTATTTACATCAGTTGGTTTACCAGGGGCTGTTGCCTGGACACAGGAAGGGGCTACTGAAATTGGCAATGCAGTTGTATCCAGTTTAGCATTGCGAAAGGAAGATAACCGGCTGCTGGTTGGTACACACGGATATGGTATGTGGGCCACGAGTTTACCCATACCCATTGTGCCTGTAACACTCACAGAATTTAAGGGAACGCTACAAAACAAAAATATTTTATTGCAATGGTCAACCTCAACCGAAACAAACAGCAGGCATTTTGAACTGGAAAAATCGTTTAATGGAACCGGCTACAGAAAGATTGCAACTATACCGGCAGCGGGTTTCAGCAATACCGTAAAAAAATACAGTTTTACAGATATGGAAAAATTATCCGAAAAAAATTATTACCGGCTGCGGAGTGTTGATATAGATGGAAAGAATAAGCTGAGTAATATTGTGTTGATCAAACCGCCGGATATTCAGCAGGAGATGATCGTACTTGGCAATCCATTCAAAGCTAATATTTCAATACGTTTTGTAAAAGCACCGGAAACCGCCGGTGAGTTGAGATTGACAGATATGGCAGGCCGGTTGATGACAACTCAAAAAATTGCCATTGGCCAGCAACAAATACAATTTATACTCCCGGCAGGTAAGCTCAGCAGGGGCGTATATCAATTGCAGGCTGAGATAAATGGCAGGAAATTTATCAAACAGGTTATAAAAGAATAGAAAATACGTTTCAAAACTAAAGACCGTCTGACCAGGCGGTCTTTTTTTGTTATTGATTTTATTGAG
>JANNUI010000398.1:0-13435 GCA_031395125.1 Chitinophagaceae bacterium
GGAAATATTGATTGCCTTCAAAAAAACCACGGACATAGCTATCCTGGTAGCTTTCTTTTTTTACATTCTTCCTCAGCTCTGCAATATTCTTATCAATAGTGGATTGTCTTTCTTTTTCATCCATCGATGCTGTTACACCATTCAGCGCCTGTTTCGTCACATCATCAATACGAATGATGAATGTTACAAAAAGACCGGAGTTGGGTATTTCTTCACCCTGGTTTTTAGCCCAGAAACCATCCCTTATATAATTACGTTCCAGCGTGGAGTGATTTTGGATCGCATCAAACCCGCAGTGGTGGTTGGTTAGCACCAACCCCCGGGGTGATATTATCTCCCCGGTACAGAAGCCGCCGAAACTGACGATCGCATCCTTCAGGCTGCCTTTATTGATATCATAGATATCCCTGGCGCTGATCTTCATGCCCATACTTTTCATTTGCCTTTCGTTCAGTTGGGCCAGCAGTTGTGGCAGCCACATACCTTCATCTGCCTTTGTTATGCAGGTTATAAATACCAACGAAACCGTTACGGTCAAGTGTTTCAGGAGTTTCATACTGTTCTTTTTTGAGGCTTTAAATGTACGGGATTCCGGTTTTATCCGTTCACCGTTCATATATTCAACTTTCCTCGTTTTTTACCTCTTATTTATGCCATACCTGAACTTTTTTTCCACCCAGCCCTGTTAACCCGGAGTGTTTTCTGTGAATAACCCGCCGTGAAACGTGCAGACGAAAGAGGATGATTGGAAATCAAAATCCTCTTATTCCCGGGTTTATATATAAAGGCTTACTTGTTGACTTTTTATGCCCCCCTTATTCACAGTACCGGGTAATTTTTTCCTTCCTTATTTGTACACCTATTGTAATCCACAATCATGTGGATATTCTTTTTAAACATAAGCTGTATACTAAAACCCGCTGTGGATTACCCTTTAAAAAATGTGAATTAAAACAAATCGGTAATTTTAACAAAGGACTTCTCCACGAATTCACAGCTATAATAATAATAAACTCTTTTTTATAAATATTATATTAATACTATTATTGTATTACTACGGACAGCGAAAAAATTGTTTTGAAATTATGGGTGAGTTGGTTGAATATTGCTCCCTTGATTCAACAACGAAATGATGAGCAACGCAAAAACGGATATCGCAAAAGCAAACGTAGAAAAACGGGCCCGCCTGTCGGACGGACAGGGTTTTCTGGATATTGACCTGGACCCGGCGCTGGACCTGTTTGCAGCGATTGAGCGGCTTAAAAAAGAAAAAAATGCCGTGCTGCTGGCACACTACTACCAGGAGCCGGATATACAGGATGTGGCGGATTATACCGGCGACAGCCTTGGCCTGGCACAACAGGCAGAGAAAACAAAGGCGGATATGATCGTTTTTGCAGGAGTACATTTCATGGCGGAAACTGCCAAGATCCTGAACCCGGCAAAAAAAGTGGTGATACCTGACCTCAAAGCAGGTTGTTCCCTCAGTGATAGTTGCCCGCCGCTATTGTTTAAAAAATTCAAAGAACAACATCCTGATCATGTGGTGGTGAGTTATATCAACTGCAGTGCGGGCATAAAAGCGCTGAGTGATGTGATATGTACCAGTAGTAATGCCAGGATCGTTGTGGAAAGTTTTCCGGAAACACAACCCATTATTTTCGCCCCGGATAAAAACCTGGGAGCTTATATCAACAAAGTGACGGGCAGGAATATGCTGCTCTGGAACGGCGCCTGTATGGTGCATGAGATATTCAGCCTTGAAAAAATAACCAAATTAAAAGTCCGTCACCCCAATGCCAAACTTATCGCTCACCCGGAATGTGAAGAACCCGTGCTGCGACTGGCAGATTTTATTGGTTCTACCACCGGACTTTTAAAATACACACAAACCGACTCCTCACAGGAGTACATTGTTGCGACCGAAACCGGGATACTCCACCAGATGATGAAAGCATCACCGGAAAAAACATTTATTCCTGCTCCGCCGAATAACAGTTGCGCCTGCAATGATTGCCCGCATATGAAGCTGAATACACTGGAAAAACTTTATCTCTGCATGGAATATGAAGTTCCCGAGATAACAATGGACGAAGAATTAAGATTGGCCGCCAAAAAGCCTATTGACAGGATGCTGGAGATAAGTAAAAAGGCCGGGTTGTAACAAATGATTGAGTTGTATTGTCGCAACCCCTTACCCACCTCAAAAATCTTGCATAAACTGATTGAAGGAATTGAAAATCAATAGAACAATACAAGGCTGCAAAAAATATTGATAGTTCGAATATTCGACAATACATATGTTATGTGCAATTTTATGAAGCCTACTCTAATTGTTATATTAATGTTTTTTTGTTCAGAGGTTTTTTCTCAGGGCAAAATAAAAGTTATTCTTGAACGCTTTCAAAACGGCAACCCTAAACTAATTCGATATTTCAACGCTTATAGAGACACAACTGTGAGTTTTCAAGTCGACAATAAAATTGGAAGTAGGAAACTTACTAAACCTATCTCAATTATATCAGAGACTTATTTTGAAAGTGGAGGATTAGAATACCGTGGGAAATATGAGAAGGGTCTTGCCGTTGGACTATTTGAATTCTTCTATGAAACAGGCTTACCACTTGCGAGAAGTTATTATAAGAATGGAAATATTTGTGATTCTCTAGTTTGTTATTACCCCTCCGGAAAGTTAAAAAGAGTTGTTATTGAAGTTGATAAGATTAAAAACTATTGGCACAATATTGATTACTTCGAAAATGGGAATAAAAGTATAGAGTGCGATCAATTTCAACAGCCGGATAGCATTGTTCTTGAAGGAAGGTATCAGGAATGGCACGAAAACGGACAAAAGGCTTTTGAAGCAATCTTAAAAGATAATTGGACTATTGGGAAATGGAAGACTTGGGATGAAAATGGAAATCTTATTGAGGAATCTTCTGCTCAAATAAGAATCCCAAGCATAGGGGAAGGTTAAAACTGCACATAACATCGGTTTGTCGCAAGGCTGGCTTCCGAATATATCCTGATCGACCTATCGTTGATCAACTGCTGTCCCAGCTTCCGTGCATATCCCAGCAAAAGAATATATCTTCGACTGTAGAATTTCTATCGGCTTCAGCTCGAGCTGGCGGATCACAGAATACCAGCCCTGCGGCAAGCCCTGGACGTTAGTTACAAAGAAGCCAGAAACCCGTTTACTTTTTCTTTAATCAAATCCCTCACTTTATTGAATTCATCAGGCCCCATATTCTTCGGGTCAGGGATCTCCCAATCAATAAATTTTTTTGCCGGCATCCAGGGGCAGGCATCGCCGCAGCCCATGGTAACCACTGCATCAAAGGGCGCATATTGCTCTACCTCTTTCAGGGACTTAGAATGATGTTTGCTTAGATCATATCCCAGCTCATTCATGGCCGAAATAGCCTTAGGATTTATAATTCCAGAGGGGTTGCTGCCGGCGCTGTAAGCGTCCACTCCATCTCCCCCCAGCAGGCTTGCAAAAGCCTGGCTCATCTGGCTGCGGTTGCTGTTCTCAACGCATACAAATAATACTTTCTTTTTGCCCCCATCCCCTGAAGGGGAGGATTTGAAAACCTGTTTTTTCATAACCACCGCCGAGGAAGAACAAAGATGGCTGAATTCTTTTGACACTTTGATTTGCGGGGGTACCCCATCCCGGTTAATTTTCTGAAAGCCCTTCTTTTCAAAATATTTTTCTGCCGTTTCGGTCAGCAAATATATTTCCCTGAGCTTTATTTGTTTTGCATATTCAAACAATTCATCGATCAGCAGCCCGGCAACACCCCTATTTCGGAAAGAAGAGTTGGTGGCCATACTACGTAGCAGCCCATATTCGGCATATTGTTCCAGGCCGATTGCGCCGGCAAGAATGCCTCCCTCTTTTGCCACCCAAAAGGGTTGCTGCCCGGAAGCAATATCATCCAGGGGCAGTTTATTTTTATTCAGCAGTTCAAGGATGGCGGGTAGGTCTGCTGCGGTGGCTTTTTTGATTTGAAAGACGGATTGCATAAATAGTTAATTTAAAAACAGGCTCCGTTTACCCTGCCGAAGGCGGGTAAACCAAGAGCCCGTTTGTTCTGTTTAGCAGCACCCCCATTCTCCGAGGCCGCCGCAACAACCACCACCGTCCTGTGGGTTAGCCGAAGGATTGGGGTCGTTGTCCCGATAGTTATCGGGATGCTTGATGTTTGTGTTCATGGCTTTACTGTTTATAGTTAAGAAATAAGAGATGACTTAGCAGCAGGCTTTTTCGTTTTTCACTTTCAGGTTAGTAAAAAGAAAATTGAATTCACTGTTGAATTTTTCAAAGGCCTTCCAGTTGATACAATAACAACTGCGGGGGCCATCAACAGTGCCTGTGATTAGCCCTGCACTTTTCAGTTCTTTCAGGTGTTGCGATACGGTGGATTGCGCCAGGGGAAGAAGGTTTACCAGCTCCCCGCAAATACATTCATTCTTTTGCGCCAGCACTTTTAATATTGCAATGCGGGCAGGGTGGCTCATTGCTTTTGCCAGCGCCGCCAGCTCCTGTTCTTTTTGGGTAAACTCTTCTTTTTTGTGAATAGCCATATACTATGCATTATTTCTTTTAAAACTGCAGAATAAAAAACGCTGTATGGTGTTGAAAGGAGTGACATGATCGGTCTGCAGGCACTTTATTTTCTGAAACCATTTTTTAACCAACCCGGTCAGCGTTGTTTCGCTGTACTGCTTTACAGGAAGGCCACTGCAGGTGGAGGGGCCGGTTTCAGAAAAAGTACCGATCACTATTTTCCCGCCGGGAGCGATCGCTTTTTTCGCAACCGACAAATAGCTGGTTACTTGTTTCCGGGTGATTAGGAAATGAAAAGCGGCCCTGTCGTGCCAGCAGTCATATTGACGGAGGGGAACGAACCCGGTAATATCACTTACAATCCATTTTACCCGGGTTGCCTTTGCCCCAAGCCTTTTTTTTGCCCGGTCAATTGCGGCGGAAGAAATATCCAGGACCGTAATATCAGAATACCCCTTTTCCAGCAGATGGTCCACCAGCAGGCTGTCACCAGCACCCACATCAATGATTGCAGCCTCTTTAGCCACCGCCAGTTCGTCAAGGAAAGCAAGCGATACAGCCGGAGTGGGCTGATACCAGCTTACCTCGTTAAGTTGTTTACTCCTATACACTTTTTCCCAATGTTGCTGCATACTCATTTTTAAATCTTATATCGCAAATATACGATCAATGATTTCAAATCACCAACTTTTTTTTGAAAAAAAGTGTGAATAGTCATTAAACCGGCTTATTCCGTTTAAAAAGGGAGATAAGCACCCCGCTGCCGATTATGCAAAGGATACCGAGGGAGGACATCCAGTCCGGGAATGCATCGCCCAGCGCCATGCCGATAAAGACAGAAAAGATGATATTGGCATAACCTATAGCGGAAACAACCCCTGCTTTGTCTGCGCTGTAAGCTTTGGTAACAAAATACTGCCCGAATAAAGCGGCCAGCCCCAGCCAGAGCACATAAAACCATTCAATGCCCGCCGGCCATTTCCACCGGATAAAGAAAACATCGTCCGGCGGAAGATGGAAGATAAACCCCGTGATCATTAATAGTAACGGCACCAAAACACCCGTACCGATGAAGGCGAGCACAATGATCCTGGAATCATAGTAACCAGCAAGCCGGTTGACGGTGATATAGGCCAACGCAGCAGTGATCCCAGAGATCAATCCGGCAAGGTGATAATACCAGGGAAAATGCATGGCCGGTTTGTAGATAAGCAACATACCAAAGAAACCCAGCAACACAGCCAGCAGCACTGTTCTGCCGTGATATTCCCGGAATAACAAAAAAGAAAATACGGCGATGAAAAGGGCAGAAGTAAGGTTATAGGTCATGGCGGTGCTAAGCGGAATATGCAGGATGCAGTATAACAATGTGTAAAGAGCAACAGTCCCCATCAGGCCACGGAACAGCAGTAAATGAAATTTACCGCCTTTGTTTACCGGCGGTTTGATGAGGAATCCGGCCACCAGCACCACCAAACCAACAGCATTTCTCCAAAAAACCAATTGACCGGCGCCAAAACTTCCCTTCAGGATCTTGGCGGCGCCACCCATCAGCGAAAAGCCCAGCGCCGCAAGCAGCATGTAGAAGATCCCCTGGTATTTTTTGTCAAGGCTCATGAAATTTTTGAAAGCCGCTCTACAGCAGCTTCCAGGGTCTCTTTTTTCTTTGAAAAACAAAAACGGATCACTTTGTTGTCTGTGCCGGCATTATAAAAAACGGAAACAGGGATCGTAGCAACGCCATATTCTTTGGTAATGCGGATGGCAAAGTCCCGGTCACCCTCATCGCTGATACGGCTGTATTTTGCACAAATAAAATAACTGCCATTGCTGCGGAGCAGGTCAAACTTTGTACCCGCCATAAGTAATGTGAAGTAATCCCTTTTCTGCTGCATGATACCTCCCAATGATAAATAAGCCTCTTTATTCTTTAAAAAATCTGCCAGGGCCACCTGCGAGGGGGTGTGGCAACTAAAGCAATTAAACTGGTGCACTTTTCTATATTCGTTCATCAGCTCCGGAGATGTGATGCAGTATCCCAGTTTCCACCCTGTGCAGTTGTAGGTTTTACCAAAGGAGAAACAAACAAAACTTCTTTCCAGCAGGTCAGGATAGCGGAGAATGGACTCGTGTGGAATATTGTCAAATATCAGGTGTTCATATACTTCATCAGAAAGAATAAAAATACCGCTGTCCTTTACAACAGAACGCAATTGTTGTATATCCTCTTCGTCCAGCACCGACCCGGTGGGATTGTGCGGGCTGTTCAGCATGATCATCTTTGTCTTTGGGGTGATCTTCTGCCGAACCTCGCTCCAATCAATCTTATATTCAGGAAATTTCAGGTCTATCAGCACCGGTACAGCGCCATTGATCTCAACGTTGGGGATATAACTGTCATAGGCAGGTTCAAATATTATCACCTCGTCGCCGGGCCGCAGCACCGTTGTCAATGCCGTATAAATAGCATAAGTGCCCCCGGGAGTGATGGTGATCTGAGTATCGGGGCCGATCCTGGTTCCATAAATAAATTCAGCTTTCTCTGCTATTGATTCCCTGAGCGGCAGATAGCCCTGCATGGGCACATACTGGTTCCAGCCCTTATGCATCACCTCGTTTACTTTATTCATCAGCTCTTCGCTCATCGGATAATCAGGAAAACCCTGGCCAAGATTGATGGCTTTGTATTCATTGGCCAGCCCGCTCATGACCGTGAAAATAGTGGTGCCTACGTTGGGGAGTTTGGAATGGATAACAGGACTGCTCATGCAGCGAAGTTATTCACAGACGACCGCAGTCGCTTCAATTTCTATTAAATATTCTGCCGCAATAAGGCCTTTTACTTCAATCATTGAGGTGCAGGGTTTGATGTTTTTGAAGAACTCACCGTGTGCCCTGCCATATTCTTCCCAGCGGGAAATATCCGTGACAAACATCCTGGTACGCACCACATCTTTTAATGAAGCGCCAGCTTTTTGCAGAACCCCTTCAATTTTCTGAATAATGAACTTTGTTTGTTCATAGGCGCTGTTCCCGCCAACAAGCTTGCTGTTTTCGTCAACAGCTACGGTACCGGTTACTTCAATGATATTACCAACCCTTACCGCCCGGCTGTAGCCAACAATATCTTCCCATTTGGCCCCGGAGGAATAGTTTGTTCTTTCCATTGACTAAGAGGTTAAAAGAGGGAAGGAGGAAAAGAGAAAACCACCATACCCGGTTATTTATAATGGCTAAGAAAGCTTCAGCGTTTCAGACTCCCTCCTTTACTCTTTTTCTCTTTTAATCTCTTAGCCCTTGATTTCAATATTTTCCTCCCGGATCTGCGCTTCCCCATTCATCCGCAGAAGTATTTGTGCCACGGTCACTACGTCTTTCTGGCAATAAGTAACAATGCGGGACAAATTCTTTTCTTTCTCTGAAGGAGTCCTTGCGGACCAATATACCTCCCACACCATGCCGCCGTCAATATCGTCTTTGGGCGAAGGGATGCTGAGGGTCTGTGCAAGTAAATTCAGCGAAGTATAACTTTTAAAATCCCCGAATTTCCAGAGTTCCAGGGTGTCAAAATGATTGACCTCCCAGGGTTTTTTGCCGGCAATATTTAAAATGCCCGGAATAGGCAGGTTCTGTATGATCATCCTTCGACACAGATAGGGGAAGTCGAACTCTTTCCCGTTGTGGGCACAAAGAAATTTTGGTTCACCCGCCGCCCACTTGGTCAGCATGTCAATAAACTGCTGCAGCAACGATCTTTCATCGTCTCCGGCAAAACTTTTCAGGATTATTTTTCGCTGGCTGCCCGTACCCTGCACTACGCCGCAACTGATACAAATGATCTTTCCAAACTCGGCATAAATGCCCGCCCGGGGATACAGCGACTCATTGGTCTCGCCCTCATGGTATTTGATCAGGGAATTTGATTTAAGATCCCACAGCTTTTTCCAGTCTTCCGGCAAGGAAGAATAACCGGGATACTGGGGTACTGTTTCTATATCAAGAAACAAAATACTGTTAACGGGGAAGGAGGCCATAACAGGTTTATTGTATTAAAAGTAAATAACCTCCGGCATTCCGGGGCTACTGCTTAGCGGTATTATTTTACATGTATTTGTCGCCCTTATTGCGCTTTACCTCGGCCACATAATCTTTTATTTCCTGCTCCTTATCTTTTTTGCAGATCAGCAGCACGTCTTTGTTATCAACGATGATATAATCTTTTAATCCCTGCAGCAGCACCAGCTTGTTGTCCGGCACATGCACCATACAGTTGCTGGCATCCACTACCATCACATTCTTGCCGATGACGGCGTTGCCAAAATAATCTTTGTCCTTATTTTCCCAGGCGCTGTTCCAGGTGCCAAGGTCGCTCCAGGTAAATGTGGCGGGGAGGAGGTATACATTATCGGCCTTTTCCATCACCGCAAAGTCAATGGAAATATTGGTGCACTGCGGGTAAATAGACTCAATGACCTGTTTTTCTTTAGCCGTATTGAAATTATCTTTTTCCGCAGCAAACAATTCATACAGCTCCGGCTCATATTTCTCAAAGGCTGCAATGATGTTTTTCACTTTCCAGGTGAAGATGCCCGCATTCCATAAAAAATCCCCGCTGGCAATAAATGTTTTCGCCAGCTCCAGGTTGGGTTTTTCGGTGAATGTTTTTACTTTATAAACACCCGGCGCTGCTTCGGTAGTTTCGTGTTGTATGTAACCATAACCCGTATTGGGATACACGGGTTTTACCCCGATAGTGGCAAGCGCATTGATATGATCAACGAAGCTCAGCGCTTTTTTAGCGGTCTTAATGAATTCATCCGTTTCCAGGATCAGGTTGTCAGCCGGGGCGGCGATCATCAGGGCTTTCGGGTCTTTCTTAAGCAACTTAAAAGCAATGTAGGCAATGCAGGGAGCTGTGTTTTTTCTGGAAGGCTCTGCCAGGATATTATTTTCAGGGATATCGGGCAGTTGTTTCTTTACAATACCCACATACTCCTTTGCTGTTATCACATAAATATTTTCTGCGGGAACCAGCTTGCCATACCGCTCAAAGGTCTGCTGTATCAGCGTCTTCCCGGTGCCCAGAATAACCAGGAATTGCTTAGGCAGATCGGTCCGGCTCATCGGCCAGAACCGGCTGCCGATCCCTCCCGCCATTATTGCTACGTAGTGATGTTGGTTCATGCCCCTAATTCTCCGCCGGCTGGCGGAGACTTTGTTTTACAAGTGTTTAAAATTCTTTCTCCTTCCCTTCACCCCTTTAGGGGATGGGGGCTTAAATTAGCCCCTCCCTTATTAAATCATGCAAATGTATAATACCCGAATACTTTCCGCTTTCAATTACTACAAGCTGCGATATTTCATTTTTCCGGAGCAGATCCAGGGCATCCACCGCCAGTTCATCCCGCCCGATGGTTTTTGGATTACGGGTCATGATATCACCGGCCGTTATTTTATCGATGGCTACCGATTTTTCCAGCATCCTTCTCAGGTCTCCGTCCGTGATAATACCGAGTAAGTTGTTTGCCGGATCAACAACAGCCGTGATCCCCAATCGCTTCGCCGTCATTTCCACGATCACTTCTTTCAGTGACTCTCCAGCCTGCACTTTAGGCTTTTCATTATTAGCATACAGGTCTGAAACCCGTAAATAAAGTTTTTTACCCAGCATCCCTCCCGGATGAAATTTAGCGAAATCATCAGTTTGGAACCCTTTCAATTCCATCAGGCAAACAGCCAGTGCATCACCCATCACCAATTGTGCTGTGGTGCTGCTGGTCGGTGCCAGGTTATTGGGGCAGGCTTCCTGTTCAACCGTAGTGTTTAAAATGATAGTGGAATTTTTGGCAAGATAGGATTCGGTACTGCCCACCATTCCAATCAGGATATTGCCGAAATTTTTGATCAGCGGGACCAGCACCTTTATCTCCGGGCTTTCACCGCTCTTGCTAATGATAATGACCACATCCTCCTGCTGTATCATTCCCAGGTCACCATGAATGGCATCTGCAGCATGCATGAAAATGGAAGGAGTGCCGGTGGAGTTAAAGGTGGCGACGATCTTCTGGGCAATAACGGCGCTTTTCCCGATTCCACTTACCACTATCCGGCCTTTTGCATCCGCGATGGCCTGCACGGCCTTTTCAAAATCACTATTGATAAAGCTAGCAAGACCGGAAACGGACTGAGCCTCTAACTCAATGGTTCTTAGTGCAACTTCTTTAATGGAAACCGCCATAATTGATGCCTGCCTTCATTACAACTACGGCAAGCGGGGTCAAAAATAGAGGATTTACTATGAAGTCCCTTTTACGCAATGGATGCTTTTCAATTTTAACGCTTTGAGTCCACCCGGGCGGAGAAACTGCTTTAAATTCACCGCATTCCGAAATGCATCGGGACAGGTTCTTAAACTGGAAATGAAGTTGTGCGACCCCACAGAGGCGGGACCCGGAATAGTTTACACTACACACTGAAGCCCCGGCTTTTAAGACAGAATAAACACTTATTTATTCGGCGATTACTGCCCCGTGCAAAAAATAATTTTGCCCGGCCGGCGATGGCCGGACAAAAATGAGTATCTTAAATAAATTGGCATTTACAGCATCCCGATAGTCCTGACCTAAGCCGGAGGATCGGGAGTGACAGCCGAAGGGAGCCATTGAGCTTCGGAGAAAAATTTGAGCAATGGGAACATCAACAGTGAAAAAACCAACCGCAAGATCCAGCCCGTCAAAAGCCGGCAAAACAGTCAGGGTTAAGGAAACAGCTTCTTCAAAGAAACGCTTCGACCTGCATAAATCTTTGCAGGAATATTTTGGGTTCAATAAGTTCAAGGGCACACAGGAAAAGGCCATCGAATCATTACTCGCAGGGCAGGATACATTTGTCATTATGCCAACCGGCGGCGGCAAAAGTTTATGCTACCAGCTGCCCGCAATGATCAGCGAAGGTGTTGCCCTTATCGTTTCCCCGCTGATCGCCCTGATGAAAAACCAGGTTGATCTTGTCCGGGGCTACAGCAGCAATGACGAAGTAGCGCATTTTCTTAATTCAACACTGAACAAGAAAGAGATAAAAGAAGTGCATGATGATCTGCTGAGCGGCAAAACAAAAATGCTCTATGTGGCGCCTGAAACATTAACGAAACAGGAGAACCTCGAATTCTTTTCTGACCTGACCATTTCCTTCTTTGCGGTGGATGAAGCACACTGTATCTCTGAATGGGGACATGATTTTCGCCCCGAATACAGGAGGTTACGGGAAATGATGGTACAGATCAATCCCGGTGCACCGGTGATCGCATTGACGGCAACGGCTACCCCCAAAGTACAAAGCGATATTGTAAAGAACCTTGACCTGCGGGAGCCGAATATTTTTATTTCATCGTTCAACAGGGCCAATCTTTACTACGAAGTGTTGCCCAAAATAAAGAAAGGACCAACCGACGAGAACATCGTCCGCTTTATCAAGAGCATGAAAAACAAAAGCGGCATTATTTATACGCTGAACAGGAAGACCACCGAAGAACTGGCTGGTATACTCATGGCAAACGGCATCAAAGCAGTGGCCTATCATGCCGGACTCGACAGCAAACTGCGGTCTGACCGCCAGGACCAGTTTCTCAACGAAGATGTGCAGGTCATCTGCGCCACCATTGCCTTCGGAATGGGGATTGATAAACCGGATATCCGCTTTGTCATTCATTACAATATTCCCAAGTCGATCGAGAACTATTACCAGGAAACCGGCCGGGCCGGCCGCGACGGGCTGGAAGGAAAATGTGTTCTTTACTACTCACATAAGGATGTAAGCAAACTGGAACATCTGATGCGGGACAAGCCGCTCAGCGAACGGGAAGTGGGAGCGCAACTCATCAACGAAACGGTAGGCTTTGCAGAGACCGGTGTTTGCCGCAGGAAAGTTCTGATGAGTTATTTTGGAGAAGAGTATGAAAAAGAGAACTGCGGGCAGTGCGACAACTGCAAACACCCTAAAGAAAGGGTGGAGGCAAAAGAAGAAGTGGTTATCGCATTAAAGACAATAAAAGCGCTGGATGAAAGATTTGCCACCAATTATGTGGTACAGATCATTATCGGGAAGCTGACACCGCAGAACCAGATGTTCCGGCACGACGGGCTGGATGCATTCGCCAGCGGCAACCACCAGGAGGCTCATTTCTGGAACTCGCTATTACGCCAGATGCTGCTGGAAGGGTTGCTGATAAAAGACATCGAAGAATATGGTGTGTTGAAGTTTACCAAAAAAGCAGAGGCCTTTTTGAAGAAACCCAAATCATTCAAGATCGTTCTCAACAAACTCTATGATGATGCCAATGCCGATGATGAAGAGGGAGCAGAAGCAGCCGGCGGAGCGGCAACAGATGAACAGCTGATGGCCATGCTACTGGAGCTGCGGTTAAAAGAAGCAAGGAAAAAAAATCTTCCTCCCTTTGTGATATTCCTGGAAGCTTCCCTGCAGGATATGGCCACCTTCTACCCCATTACCATGGAAGGGCTGGAAAAATGCCAGGGGGTGAGCAAGGGCAAGGCTATCAAATACGGAAGACCCTTTGTTGACCTGATTGGCCGGTACGTCGAAGAGAACAATATTGAGCGGCCGGATGATTTTGTGATGAAGAGTGTCGTGAACAAAAGCGGCAACAAGGTTTATATCATCCAGAATACCGATAAAAAAGTTTCGCTGGAAACCATTGCCAAAAACAAAGGCTGGCGGATGGACGAGATGCTGGAAGAAATGGAAACCATTGCGGCCAGCGGCACCAAGCTAAACCTTGATTATGCCATTGATGAAATGCTGGATGAAGATGACCATGACGAGATCATTGAATATTTCAAG
>JANNUI010000399.1:0-2709 GCA_031395125.1 Chitinophagaceae bacterium
AGTATAGTCCAGGCGGCGGAGTTTAGCAGAACCAATATTCCCGGAGATCATTTCCCCACTGTTAATACCGATCGAAACCTTGGGTGAAAAGAAAATATCGCCTGTTTCATTCGGTAGTTCCTGGATCTTTTTCCTCACGGCAAGACTGGCATCAACGGCCCTGTCGAGATGATAATCGCCACGGAACACTGCCATAATTGCATCGCCGATGAATTTATCAACATAGCCACCCTGTGCAATGATCTCCTTTACCATCACGTCAAAATACTGGTTCAACAATTTAATGACGGTATCCGGTGATTCATTTTCACTGATCGTGGTGAAACAGCAAATATCAATGAAAGCTACCGTGGCCTCCACAGTTTCATTCTGCATCAGGGATGTTTCAAACTCCCTGCTGCCCATAAAATTCAGTACGGTTTCATCCACATACATTTTCAGTATATTATTTTCCTTGATGGCCTTCATTGTTTCCCGCATCTGGTACACATGTTTCAGCGTTTTCTCCATAGTCAGCTCCAGATCTTCAAAATTCACCGGCTTGGTAATGAAATCAAAGGCGCCCCTGTTCATCGCAGTACGGATATTATCCATATCACCATAGGCAGAAACAATTACAGATTTAAGCAAGCTATGTTGCTCATTCAGCCGGGACAATAAAGTAAGTCCATCCATTTCCGGCATATTAATGTCGCTGAGCACCACATCCACATCGCTGTTATTTTCCAATTGCTCCAGCGCATGTTTACCGTTAATGGCAAAGAGGAATTCATACTGGTGCTCCCGTATCTTTTGCCGGAATTTTTGCCTGATCAGCACTTCCAGGTCCGCTTCATCATCCACAACCAATATTTTAGCCATTATGTATTGCTTTTAATTTTTCTTTCAGGTCGTTGAAGTCAACCGGTTTGGTCAGGAAAGCATCAGCGCCCAGTTTCATGGCTGTGTTATAATTATCCGCATCGCCGTAAGCGGTGATCATCATGACCACGGGCGGTGGCACTTGGTGTCTTTCCTTGATGTGGCGTAGTAACTCGAGGCCGCTCATACCCGGCATATTAATGTCGGAGAGGATGAGCACTGCTTCTTGCTCATATTGATTCAGGTACTGCAGGGCCTCTTCGCCGGAAAAAGCAAAGACAAATTCCATTTCCCCGTTACGCATTTCTTTGCGGAAGCGTTGCTCAAAAAGTGTTTTTACATCCTGTTCGTCATCAACAACCAAAATTTTCATACTATTATTTTAGGTGGAATATGGGGTTGTTCTAATCCCTGAATTTATGACTTATCCCGGTAAAATAATGGTGAACTCTGCAAATTCTCCTTCCTTAGTTTCTACTTTCAGTTCCCCGTCATGACCCTTGGTGATTATATCATAACTCATACTTAACCCAAGACCGGTTCCCTCCCCGGTTGGTTTCGTCGTAAAGAATGGCTGGAAGATCTTATCGATTACTTTCCTGGGTATGCCGTTTCCGTTATCCCGGACAATGATATGAACAGCACCCGGAACTTTTTTTGTCCGGACCGAAACCAGCGGTTCATAGTTCCCGTCAACTGATTTCTGCTTTTGCAAAACAGCATAAAAAGAATTGGTGAAAAGGTTGAGCAGGACCCGTCCGATATCCTGGGAAACCACATTGATCACGGTAATGTCTTTGTCAAGGGTGATCTCCGTTTTGGCATTGAAGGATTTGTCCTTGGCCCGCATACCGTGAAAACTCAGCCGCAGGCATTCATCCGCCAGCGTATTGATATCGGTCGGTTCCTTCAGACCGGTGCTGTTGCGGCTGTGCTGGAGCATGGCCTTGACTATAGAATCAGCCCGCTTGCCGTGGAAGTTTATCTTTTCATTGTTCTGTTTAACGTCTTTCGCAAGACCAAGTGCTTCATTAATATTTCCGGTCTTCAGTCCTTCACTCATTTCATCGATCAGTTCGGTGTTCACTTCAGAAAAATTATTTACAAAATTCAGGGGGTTCTGTATCTCATGGGCAATGCCGGCCGTCAGTTCCCCAAGCGATGCCATCTTTTCACGCTGTATTAGCTGCTCTTCCGTTTCTTTCAGTTCCTTCAGGGAACGGCTCAGTTCGGCTGTTCGCTCGGCAACCTGTTTTTCCAGTGTTTCATTCTGAGTAGCAAGGATCTGCTGTTTCTCTTTTTCCTTGTCGATCATCTCTTTGGACAGTTTTTCCACTTCCACCGTTCTTTGCCTTTCTGCTGATGCCGTTTTGGCAAATTCACTTGCATAAAAAAGTGATAGCCCGAGACCGGGCATAATAAAGCAAATACATTGCAGGAGTGCAGCCATTTTGTTATCGTTTTTCACAAGAAATACTATATAACTGATGATTGCGAGTGCAAATACGAGGCTCGTCAGGAATAAGATCACAGCACCCTTTCTCTTCTTATATACCGCCAGGCTGCTCAGCCGGAGAAATTCAAAGTTGATGATGGGAAAAAAGAAAGCATTGAATAAACCGCTTGCATCGTATGAAATGAAGTACAGCGAAATGGAGGTCAGGCCATAGAGGATAATTAAATAATAAAGCAGGCTCTTCTTTTTTTCGTTTATCAGATAAATACTGTGAATGAATGAAATGGCACCTCCAATATAAAGCACCTGCGTGGTAAACAACAAAAGGTTAGAACGGCTTACGGTTACAGGTTCTGATAATGCAAAGATATGCATGAGTATCGCAAGGAACA
>JANNUI010000434.1:0-1893 GCA_031395125.1 Chitinophagaceae bacterium
GCGAGTTACTGGATCAAGCAGTCGATTAAGCGGTCGCTCATCAATACTGCGAAAACGATTCGCATTCCTGCTTATATGGTCGAGCTGCTGTCGAAATGGCGGCGGGCGACGGCTCGTTTGTCGGATGAGCTTGGCCGAAGCCCAACGCCGGAGGAAGTCGCTCGTGTGCTGGGCGTTCCTCGGCGAAAACTTCCCATCATCAAAAAAGCGATTCAAATCTACAACGCCACACCGCAGACTGACCAAGTCGATTCGGGATGGACGATGGGCGAGTTAGTGATGGACGAGCGAGCGCGTTCGCCGGAAGACGAAATGCTGGAAGTCGATGTTATGGCGAGCATCATGGAGACGATGCACCAGCTCGAAGAGCGCGAGATTACTGTCTTGCGCCTGCGGTTCGGATTGAACGGACTGGAACCGCATACGCTCAAAGAGATCGGCGAAAAGCTGGGGCTGACGCGCGAAAGGGTGCGACAGATCGAGACGGAATCGCTCAAGAAGTTAGGCGAAGGTTTGCGCGATCCGCGCGATTTCGAAATATCGCTGCCATTTAAGAAGTAACCGGAGTCGAAGAGCCAATCTGAGAACTCGAATTCCCCTCACCCTACCCTCTCCCCCGAAGCCGGGGAGAGGGAACGAAATTGGATGGGGCGCTTTCCCCGAAGCTGGGGAGAGGGAACGATATTGGATGGGACGCTTCCCCGGAAACCGGGGCGAGGGAACGAAATCGGATCGGCTGCTAGTCTACATCGCAATCGGAGTTGTCTTGCTCCGATTCCAGTCCGGCGATCTTGTCGATGCGGCGCTGGTGGCGGCCACCTTCGAACTCCGTCGCGAGCCAGCGCCGGATGATCTCGAAGACTTCTTCAGGCGGAAGCCGCTCGGCGGAAAGGCAAAGTATATTTGCGTCATTGTGCCTACGGCTCATCTCGGCCGAGTATTGGTCGTGGCAAACTGCCGCCCGAATACCGTGAATCTTGTTGGCCGCAATCGAAACTCCGATACCCGTGCCGCAGAAAAGAACGCCTCGATCGCACAGGCCGCCGGAAACTTGGCGAGCCACGTCGGCGGCGATATCTGGATAATCGACGGCCTCGTTTCCGTTTCCACCAAATTCGATAGTTTCATTGCCCAGAGATCTCAAGAATTCAATTGTACGCCGCCGCCATTCGACGCCACGATGATCGCTGCCGACTGCCACTCGCATCTTTTTCACCTTTAGCTACTGGTTTTGGATGAAGCAACTTCCGTCAAGACCTTTTCTACCCACGGGTGGAGCGCGGTCGTAATCTCGTCGGCGCACCTTTGATAAGCCGCGATTGGTTGGCCGATCGGGTCACCGATGTCTTCGCAATCCGATCGGACCAAAAACGAGCGCGTCGCCGCTTCGGGCCATTGATTCAGAACCGATTTTAAATGACTTTGGGTCATGGTCAAAATCAAGTCCGCGAATCGGGTCAATCGTTCGGTTAACGGTTGGCTGCAATGCGACGCCAGATCAATGCCGCGGCGCGACAGGATATCGACGGCCTCGCGCGAAGGTTTGCCGCCGGGAAATGCAGCCATGCCGGCCGAGATGATTTGAACGCTACGGTCCGGGAGTTGTTCCGGCTTACAACCAAGCTTGTCGGACAGTAATTTTTGAAAAATGCGTTCGGCCATTGGACTACGGCAAGTGTTGCCAGTGCACACGAACAGGACTTGGTAATTAGACAACTGCCGCATCGTCTCGGCGTTGATAACGCCTTCCCGCAAGACAGTAAAATTATTTGCGTCGACGCGGACAACCGACGACGATTGCCCGAATCGGCAGGGCCCCGCATCAATGATCAGGTCGATTTTTTGGCGAATCGCATCGTCGATTTTATCGGCGTCACCGACTTCGGCCTCACC
>JANNUI010000440.1:0-9389 GCA_031395125.1 Chitinophagaceae bacterium
TTCAAGGAACTTCACACACTCCTCAATATAGTTAGCATCAAAATGATCATCATCACTCATCCACATAAAATATGCACCGGTTGATGCCGCATACACATAATTGAAATTGCCCTCCAGCCCTATGTTGCCCGGCTGGCGAAAAGCTTTTATCCGGTCATCCTTTTTTTTCGCTTCGGCAATTATTGATGCTATTTCCTGGTTGGAAGAACAATTATCTGAAATGATGATCTCAAGATTAGTAAAGGTTTGCTCTAAGATACAATCCAGTACTTTTCGCAAACCCGCAGGCCGGTTATAAACAGGCAGGCCGATTGTCACTAATGGCTGACTGACTGTCTGAGCACTGGATGCTGATGAATTGGATTCATTCATGGCTGCGATTTCCTCAACTGACCCGCTTCAGGTAACCACCACCCAATGCTTCCGTGATCAGCAGTTTATTGGTGATCTCCTCATCTTTTACAAACTGAGTAGTAGTTTTCAGAAAGGCCTCCATGGCTGTATAAGGATTGTTGCACACATCCCAGGGACGGTTGGTCACATAGCCTTTCGGGAAAAATTCCACAAATGTGTCGGGCAAAAGGATATAAGAACCCATTGATACCAGCGGAGTATATAATTCCAGTTCGCGGTACACATGTTCATGCGAATGATTGGAATCCAGCACCACCATCACTTTCTTAAACCCCTTGGCGTAATCAGCGATCTGCTGCACTATTTTTTCATCCACCGAAGAACCTTCCAGCATGGTAATATTCTTCATCATCGGGTGCTTTTCAATTTCTTCACGGTTATGCTGACGGATATCTATATCCACTGCAATTACTTTTCCTCCATTACCCAGCAATTCCATCATGGAAGAAGAAAAAATGATAGAGCCCCCATGTGCAATGCCTGTTTCAATGATCAGGTCCGGTCTTATTTTCCAGATCAGTTCCTGCATGATGACAATATCCTGCGGGTATTTGATGATGGGGCGGCCCATCCATGAAAAGTTATACGTGTATTTATATTGATCAGCGTGGAGCATCCAGTCCACTGATTTTTTCTTCAGTTCGGCATCGTTAGCCATCGCATCCATTGCTTCAGCTCTTTCTTTTTTAAACGCTTCGGTCGGGTTCATGATTCACTGTTTGTTTGTAGATAATTAAATATTGCTGCAATTTCTGTTTCAGGTGTAAAATTTTCATCTTCGGTGAAACCAATGGCTTTCAGTTTTGCAAGGCTGATAGTGAAATGATTGGTTTCCGCCGGCTCTGTGCCGGTAATATTTATTTGTACCGGTTGCTGGTATTGCTGTTCATAAACAGCCTTCACCTTCTCCGCCATTTCTTTCATCGTGAGCCCCTGCGAGGACCCTAAATTATAGCATTCGTAGCTACCCGGAAAATGAACGAGAATACATTCCACTGCACGGCTCAGGTTTTCCAGGTTCACAAAATTCCGCATTTGTTTGCCTGAAGATCTGATAGTGATGGTACCGGCTTCCATGGCCTCTTTACAAAAGCAACCCGGCACCAGGCTCCAGCGGTCAAATGATTTTGTCAGCAATCTTCCATACACATTACTGGGACGCACTGATACACATTGTACTTTTTGTTGCCGGCTGTACTGTTCTGCAATCATTTCCGCATACAAATGATTCAATCCGTAATCGTTCTGAAAATGCAGGGGAGAATTTTCATCCACTGCTCCTGCCAGTTCTGTTCCATACACCTGCAGTGTGGAAAATACCATGCAACGGGGTATTTTATTCTTCAAAGCAAAATCGAGTATGTTCTTAGTCCCCACGGCTGACAATTCTATGCCGGCCAGGGTATCCTTTGAAATAATATCATTGGCGGTAGCCGTATGCACAATACAATCTGCCGAAACAGATAAGTTGTTCAGCTGCTCAGAATTCAATACATCCAGTGAAATGAGTTCAGCCCCGGATAACAGCTCTTTTACAGACGGATGAAACTGCCGGGCAGCTGCGGCAACTGTATATTTTCTGCGTAAAAAAAAATCAGCAAGGTATGAACCAATGAAGCCATTGGCCCCGGTAATTAAAATTTTCATCAAGACATTTATTTTACTATCAAACCCTGTCCGGTTGGCAAACTCAGGATCTGTATACCCTTTTCAGCTGCCCATTTATTATGCGCTTCATATTGCAAATTGCAGGTCACATATGCATAGTCATCCAGCACGATCATACCACCCGTGGATAATTTTGGCCAGAAATAATCCAGCGCTGCAATTTCCGGAGCCACGGTATTCATATCAACCGAAAGAAAAGCGATCTTTTCACTTGCTACCTGTGATAAGGTACCCGGGACCGTTCCCCTGATCAGCCTGATAAAAGGAAAAGGGCTGAAGGTTTTTACAACTTCTTCGTAGCAGTCAGTATACACTTTTTCAAAATGCTTTATTTTTCCTGCCCGTATCTCTTCAGCAACAAGCAACTCCAAATCGAGGCCTTTAAAAGTATCCAGGAGATAAAAGTCTTTACCTGTTTTACCCAGGTCAATATATTCACAAATAGCCCTTGCAAATCCCCCTTTATTGGTGCCGCATTCCACAAAATCCCCTTCAATGTTCCGGCATTGGCCGGCGACCCATAAAATAGTGTGAACCCGCCAGTGAATATTTTTCCATGAACCGGTAGCAGCACCTGCAGCCTCCGCTTTTTGAAAATCCGGCAGGTCCATGAACCCATTGTTATGAACAGTGCTGAGCCCATCCTGGTCATAAGTATTTTTCAACTTTGGCGATAACCCCAACGGTCTTCTTATTTTATCCAGCAGACCCACGTTTTTTCTTTTTAAATTTACTGATCAATGCCCTAAAGGGCTTCTTAATAAATATATAATAGAGTATAAAATCCTCATTTAAAAAAAGTCCTGCCCAGTTAGTAAAAAACAATCCTGGTTTTTTATAAAATGGCAGATGTTTAAACCCGAACTGGTAAGTGGTATATCGGAGGATATAGGCATCAAAGAAATAAAAACGGCTTTTAATATGAAAGGCCTTACGTACCGACTCCATGCCCCTGGAGCTGCCACCACGAAAGTAATAAAAATTTGACTGGCCTTTGATATACAGGAATTTTCCCTTCGTAAGGGCTTCATAGATAAACAAATGATCGCCGCCCCAGCTGTTATCAAACGGTATGTTCTTTACCAACCCGGTGCGGTACAGCCCGCAGAAGAAATACTTGTTTTCTGCAGTACTCCTGATAAACTGAAAGCTCCTTGAAAACAAACCCCGTTGCATAAAGCTCCGGTTCAGTTTTGAATTCCTTGCTGAACCATCCTCAAAGGTCAGTTTCAGGTCCGGTATGCAGAGTATCACATCCGGGTTAGCCTCCAGCGCATTTACACAGGTTTCAATAAAGTTAGTATCCCAGTAGTCATCATCAGCAGCCCACATGAAATAATCACCGCTGGCCTGATCCAGTAAATATTGAAAATTAGGGACAATACTCAGGTTGGTTTCCTGCACTACATAGCTTACCCTGCTGTCCTGTGCAGCATATTGCTTTAAAAGAGGCAGCACTTCCTTGTCAGTAGAGCAATTATCAGAAATAACAACCCGGATATTCCGGTAGGTTTGCCCCAGGATACATTGCAATGTTCTTTCCAGTCCTTTTGGCCGGTTGTAGGTCGGAATGCCAACGGTGACTAATGGAGTTTGCTGTTGCATCTAAATTAGAACTCCTTCAAAATTTGAATCAACAAGAGGGATTTTCAGATCCTTTTCAGAGACCAGTGATACAGGTAGCGGCCATTGAATATTCACTTTCGGGTCATCATATCGCACCCCACCTTCGCTTTCCCTGTTATAAAAACTGGAAACCATATAAGTGAGCTCTGAATAATCAGTCAGCGTCTGAAAACCATGTGCAAACCCTGCCGGCACATACATCATTCTTTTGTTTTCCTCCGTCAGTTCCGCTCCGTACCATTGCAAAAAAGTGGGCGAACCCTTCCGTACATCAACAATAACATCAAAAATTGCGCCCCGCACACATTTCACCAGTTTTACTTCACAATAGGGAGCATGCTGAAAATGTAATCCACGGATAACCCCGATACCATGCGTACCGGAATGATTGGCCTGCACATAATGCTGCACCAGGTTATGCGTTGCAAATTCTTTTTCACAGAATGTACGGGTGAAAAAACCCCGGTTATCCCGGAAAGGCTGCACATCGATGGTGAAAGCTCCGTTTAGTATGAGTGGGTTGAATATCATGTTGGATCACTTAAAAGGCGAAGGAGAAAATAACGGGTCGTTCTTGGTTAAGATCAGTTTAGGACTCAGGTCATTTACGATCCTGAACAGATCATTTTCAATCAGGCTGCGGGAAGGCACGGCCAGCATATTAAATCCATGATGCGGCGGAGATTCACAATAAGTTCTTTCCAGCGGCAATAATTCAACCGGCATGGTCCCGGTATCGATATTCTGGTGAAACTCCCGTACCGCAAATACTTCGTAACCCAGGCCCTTCATCAATTGCGAAGAAGGAGAGTTTTCCAGGCCATCACTCCAGTCATCATACAGGCTGTGGGTCTCAAATACCACCACCGGCCTATGTTTCTTCAGCATTTCCACAGCTCCTTGCAATACTTTTATTTCACTGCCTTCCACATCGATCATCAGCAGGTCGATCTTTCCGACACTATTTTGATCAACATAATCATCAACAGTGACCGTTTGCAGCACTTTGGCAGTTGATACTTTTGCCTCTACCGTGGATGCCAGCGCATCCTCTCCTTCAAAAACCAGTTTCTCCCCGCTCTTATTCCACAAGGCCAGGTTATTGATGAGCACATTGGTCAGGCCATTCAGTTTTGCATTTTCAATGATCAGATCCGAATTATTCTTGTTGGGTTCGAACGTGTGACAAACACCTGTTGATTTAATAGTATGGGCAACCGGTATAGCCTGGTCGCCAAAATAGGCCCCGGCAATGATCACATTTTTAGCCCCACTGGAGAAATGCAATAATAATTTAGTGGTCTGCGGTTCCCACACATGATTGGGGACAGCAGGGTTACTCAGCAAAAATTCCCTTGCAATTTTTGAATTGTACACAAAATTTATTGTCAGCCCGTTTTGCAGCTTCTTGGAAAATTTCTCCCCCATAAACAACGCATCACTAAGGGGGCCCGACACGGTATCCCTTACATTCTTTTCCGGGTGGCCTGCCTTGTTCTCAAAAGAAACCAATGCAGCAATAAACTCCTCCCGGTATGCCGGGTTGTTGCGCAAGGCCTCTTTTATCGATTCAGTCTTTGCCATTCCTATTGTTTGATCGCCAGGTTTTCGTCAATGATATTGCTGTCAAGAAGCCGCTGGATGGTCTTTAACCTGATCAGGTCCGACTGCCGGAAACCGGCATCGGCGAATTTAATTTTCTCCAGCCCTTCTTTCAGGTCTTTTACTGCATCGGCTAAACTTATCTGTGGCTGGTGGGCAGGCGCCAGTTGCTCATAGAGATCAAAGCTCACTTTATAAGAGCGTTTATCCGGTTGAGCGTTGGTATTGATGCTCACTTCCACATCGCTGAACATTTTTTGTACTGCTTCTGCCAGTTCTTTGACCTGGTAGTTCCAACCATTGCTGCCGGTGTTGATCACCAGGAACTCACCACCTTCTTTGCGTTGTATGGCCCAGTCCATGGCCCTTGCCATATCTTTTACATGTATCAGCGGGCGCCACGGTGTGCCATCACTCAGTATGGTAATTTTTTTGCTGGCGATGGCGCTTGCTACAAAATCATTTAATACCAGGTCCAGTCGCAGGCGATCGCTGTAACCGCAAGCGGTGGCGAAACGAAGACAGGTGACCCGGAAATCCTTATCTGCCAACGGCCGCAGGCCTTCCTCTCCCGCCACTTTTGATTTGGCGTAGGCCGTCAAAGGATTTACTTCCGATGTTTCGGTGCGGGGGGCCGAGTCAGCAAAACCATATACGCTGCAACTGCTGGCAAAAACAAAATGTTTAACGCCTTTGTCTTTTGCCTGTTTGGCGATCTCTACAGCCGCCTTGTAATTGATGGCAAGGGTGGGTTTTTCATAGGCATTCCCCATGGGGTCGTTGGAGATGGCCGCCAGGTAAATAATGGCATCAAACCCTGTGAGCAGGTTTGCATCAAAATTTCTTACATCACCAAAGTATTGGGCATTGAACAGTGTGTCGCCTGCAATACCGTTAAAAGTGCTGTTCTGGATAAAATAACCGATATCAAATCCTGCCAAATAAGCATCCGGATGCACTGATCTGAAATGTTTGGCCACCACCGGGCCTATATAACCCAAATTGCCGATAATTAAGATCCGCATAATCTTATTTCCATGTTTTCCAGGGAGCTTTGCCACTCTCCCATAGTTCATTCAGTTCAATTTTATCCCGTAAGGCATCCATGCATTTCCAGAAACCTTTATGTTTGAATGCCACCAGTTGCTGATCCGCCGTCAGTTTCTCCAGGGGCTCTTCTTCCCACATCACCTGTGTCATATCTTTTTGCAAGTAATTGAAAACACCGGCTTTCAGTACAAAAAAACCACCATTTACCCATTGTGCATCGGCCTTTGATTTTTCCCGGAATTCTTTCACCGTGCCATCCGCAGCTATATCCATTCCGCCAAATCTTACATCCGGCTGCACGGAGGTAACCGTTGCCAACTTATTATGCTTTTTATGAAAGGCCACCAGTTCAGCAATATTCACATCACTCACCCCGTCACCATAAGTGAGTAAAAAGTCCTCGTTGCCGATATATTTCTTCACCTGTTGGAGGCGACCGGCTGTTTTGGTGGAAGTGCCCGTTTCTACCAGCGTTACTTTAAATGACTCTGCCCGGCTGCCATGAATTTCCATCTGGTTACCCGCGAGGTCAACTGTGATATCAGCGTTATGAATAAAATAATTCATGAAATATTCCTTAATCACATAGCCTTTGTAACCGAGGCAGATGATAAACTCGTTAAAGCCGTGTTGGCTGTAAATTTTCATGATATGCCAGAGGACAGGTTTGCCCCCTATTTCTACCATCGGTTTGGGCCGTACATCCGTCTCTTCCGAGATCCGGGTGCCCAGGCCGCCTGCGAAAATGACTACTTTCATTGGCTGATTTTACAAGGCGCAAAAGTAACTTAATTTACCCATCGGGAAATCAAAAAAATAGCACGGCCGGGTGCCCGAAAGCAATGAAAAAGTTATTGATCTCTGATCACATCCTGGAAAAGCTCCATGGCCTTTCGCTTCGGTTCATCCAATGGATAACTCAGGTGAAGGGTATAATACTTTTTGAGGTCGTACAATTCAAATGATGCCTCGTTTACGATTCCATCAATATGCTCCAATCCCATGGCATTGGCGGCATCAAACTGCCGGATAAATTCATCGGGCAGCTGCCGGCGACTGGCCCACACGGCAAACACAAATGGCAACCCGGTGATTTTTTTCCACTCCGAACCCAGGTCATAAATAAAAGTGGAGATCTTTCGTTGTTCAAATGCCCGGTCACCGATTACAAGTCCTGCTGTTGTACCGGTTATTTCAGCCCGGTAGTTCTCATTCTCCGCCTGCACTATTTCAGGATGAATACCCCAGTATTCCCGCATTAAGTATTTTAATAATTCAACAGAAGTGCGGCTTTGATAATCCAGGTACACTTTTTTTATTTCATGCACCGGTACTTCGCTGAACAATGCCACCGAAGCTGTCTCCCCTTCTGTGCCGATACAATAATCGCCAACGATATGACATTCCGGCATTTTTTTAAGCACCACCACCGGCACCAGACCCACATCTATTTCATCATCCAGCAACATTTGTGCGATCTTTGCCGGATAATCGCCTGTCAACTCGATTTTTTCAGCAATGGGCGGTTTCTGCAACCCGTACAAAAGCGGTTTTGTATTCAGATAGTTTACGATGCCAACCCTAATCTTCTCCAATTAAGTTATTTTTGCCGGGCAAAGGTAAAGGAATAAGAAATAAGGAATAAGGAACAAGAAACAAAGAATACTCAATGGAACTTACAGCTCTCACCGCTATTTCAGCCGTTGACGGACGCTACCGCAGGCAGGTACAACATTTGGATGAATATTTCTCCGAATATGCACTGATGAAATACCGGGTGATGGTGGAGATCGAATACCTGCTCTTCCTGGAAAAAAAGAAACTGTTCAAATTACCTGGCAAATGCATCAAACAGCTGCAAAAACTGACTGAAGATTTTGGCCCTGAAGATGCCCAGGAAATAAAACAGATCGAGTTCAATACCAACCATGATGTGAAAGCCGTTGAATATTTTCTTAAGAACGAGCTGGAAAAATCCGGAGGGAAAGAAGCAAAAGAATGGATCCACTTCGGGCTTACCTCGCAGGACATCAACAACACGGCTATCCCCCTTTCCTGGAAGCATGCCATCGAATATGAATACCTGCCGGCATTGCTGAACCTGAACACACAACTGAAACTACTGGCAAAAGAATGGAAGGATATTCCCATGCTGGCACACACTCATGGCCAGCCCGCCAGCCCCACCCGCCTGGGCAAGGAGGTAATGGTGTTTGTGGAAAGAATAGAAAACCAGATAGAACAGTTTATCGGCATACCGTTTACCGGAAAGTTCGGCGGAGCCACGGGCAACTTCAATGCCCATCATATCGCCTTCCCGAAAACTGACTGGATAAAATGGGGTAATGAGTTTGTTTCCCAAATAGGGCTGAACCGCCAGCAACACACCACCCAGATAGAGCATTACGATAATATGGCAGCGCATTTTGACTGCATGAAGCGTATCAACACCATCCTGGTTGACTTTTGCCGGGATGTGTGGAGCTATGTCTCTATGGAATATTTCAAACAGAAAACGAAGAAAGGAGAAGTCGGTTCTTCTGCCATGCCGCACAAGGTAAACCCGATCGATTTTGAGAATGCAGAAGGCAACCTTGGAATTGCCAATGCATTATTCGAACACCTGTCTGCAAAGCTGCCTGTTTCCCGGTTACAAAGGGATTTGACGGATTCAACTGTACTGCGCAATATCGGCGTTCCCTTTGCTCACACACTGATCGCATTGCGTTCCATTGAAAAAGGGTTGGGCAAACTGGTGGTGAACGACGCAAAGATCTATGAAGACCTGGACAATAACTGGGCCGTAGTGGCCGAAGCGATACAAACCATCCTGAGAAGAGAATACTACCCCAATCCCTATGAGGCGTTAAAAAACCTGACCAGGGGTAATAACCGGATTGATAAAAAGGTTATTCACCAGTTTATTGACAGCCTGAAAATAAAAGACGATATCAAAAAAGAACTCAAAAAAATAACGCCGCATAATTATACCGGCATTTAGCTTCAAAAATACAGTTGCATTTCCATTC
>JANNUI010000451.1:0-4153 GCA_031395125.1 Chitinophagaceae bacterium
ATGGGCAAAGCTGTGCGCACCGTCCACTACTACCTCTATTCCTCTTTTATGCGCTTCGGTGGCAATTTTCTTCACAGGCAATATTTGTCCGTTCCAGTTGATGACATGCGTAATGTGAACGATCTTTGTTTTGGAAGTAAAGGCATCAACATATTGCTTCACTAAATAATTTTCATCCTCACTCGGCAGTTCGAGGTTTATCCAGATCATTTTGATGCCATCCCTTATCTCCCGTTGCTTATAGGCATTGATCATGTTGGGATAATCCTGTTTGGCGGCCACCACTTCATCCCCTGCTTTCAGTTGCAATCCAAAAATGACTGTTTCCAGCCCTTCAGATGAATTTCTGTTGATGGCGATCTCCTCAGGAGAGCAGCCTGCCAGTTTTGCCATATTCATTCGCAGCGGCTCACGGCCCTGGTCCAGTATCCGCCACATATAATAACTCGGCGCTTCATTACACAGATCGTAATACCGCTTCATCGCATCCTGCACTGTTTTGGGGGCAGGGGACACACCGCCATTGTTCAGGTTGATGATGCCCGGTGATACGGTGAAGGACTGCTGGATATAATACCAGAAATCCTCTTCGGTGGCGAGGTCTGCAGCGGAAATTCCATCTGCATCGCTTAGTGCTGCATCAAGATTGCGTGACCAGGAAGGCTGTGTAATTGATGACAAAAAAGCAGTGGCAGAAAAAGCGCCTGCTCTTTGTAAAAATTTGCGGCGGTTTGTTGCGGGCATGATAATTCGTTTTCATAAATGTAACGAATTAAAACCTCACCCCTGTTATGACCCTGATAAACGGAGTCTCCGATTCCCCTCTCCTGAAGGAGAGGGGGCGCAGGTTTTCCGATACAAATGAATCATGATGGGGTGAGGCTTTGCTCAATAGCGAAATGAATTCCCGATATCCATCGGGATGTTCCAATATTGCCGGGTAGAATTCATGCAGCAGAAGAGTGCGACGCAAGGGACGATCATAGTAGCACCAAAGCTTGGCAACAAAAAATAAATCACCTAACTTCCCCATTCAACATTTGTATATGAAAATCCTCGAAATAAAAGTGCTGAAAGGTCCAAATTACTGGAGTGTGCGGCGCAACAAACTCATCCAGATGAAATTAGACCTGGAAGAGCTGGAGCAAAGCCCCACTAATAAAATTCCGGGCTTCCGGGAGCGGCTGGAAGAAATGTTTCCGACGATGGTGGAACACCGCTGCAGTGAAGCCATACGGGGTGGTTTCTTCAAACGGGTGGAGGAAGGCACCTGGATGGGCCATGTGATAGAGCATATTGCACTGGAACTTCAAACAGTGGCCGGAATGGATGTCGGGTTTGGCAGAACAAGAACACCCGAAGGTGAAAAAGAAGGGGTGTATTATGTGGTGTTCAGCTATATGGAAGAAGATGCCGGTGTGTATGCTGCCAAAGCATCGGTGGCCATTGCGCAGGCATTGGTGAACGGCTTAGCCTATGACCTTGCCA
Organism: Chitinophagaceae bacterium; assembly: GCA_031395125.1. Lineage (GTDB taxonomy): Bacteria > Bacteroidota > Bacteroidia > Chitinophagales > Chitinophagaceae > JJ008. The sequence goes on from JANNUI010000451.1 coordinate 1,489, forward strand.
ACGATATTCAGCAATTGCGTGAAATAAGGGAGGATACAAGGCTGGGGCCTTCCACGGGTTGCATCGTTGACGAAGCGGCAAAAAGAGGGATACCATTTATCCGGCTGAACAAACAAAGCCTGGTACAGTTGGGTTATGGAGTGAACCAAAAGAGAATAAGGGCAACGATCGCATCCACTACTTCGAATATTGCCGTGGATATTGCCTGCAATAAGGAAGAAACAAAATTGCTGCTGGAGGCAGCAGAAATTCCGGTACCCAGGGGAACCGTGGTGAGAACAGAGGCCGGGCTGGACGAAGCGATCGGAAAATTTGGTTACCCGCTGGTGATAAAACCCATTGATGGCAACCACGGCAAGGGCAACACTACCAATATCAACAACCGGGAGCAGGCACTAAAAGCATTTGAAGCAGCAAAAGTTTACAGCCGCAGTGTGATCGTTGAACGGTTCATCACCGGTTTTGACTTCCGCTGTCTTGTCATCAATAATAAATTCATCTGTGCTGCCTTAAGGACACCGGCCTCTGTGGTGGGTGATGGCAAGCATAACATACAATGGCTGCTCGATGAGACCAATAAAGACCCCCGTCGTGGTTTTGGTCATGAAAAAGTGCTGACGCAGATAACGGTGGACCAGTTCACGCAGAAAATGCTGGATGATGCGGAAATCACTTTAGACCATATCCCGTCAAAAGGGGAAAGAGTTTTACTGAAACCAACCGCCAATCTTTCTACGGGCGGCACATCGGCGGATGTGACAGATGAAGTACACCCGGCCAATGTGTTCATGTTTGAACGTATCGCCAGGATCATCGGACTTGATATCTGCGGTATTGATATAATGGCAACCGATCTGCGGACCCCTGTTTCAGAAAATGGAGGGGTAATACTGGAAGTAAATGCCGCTCCCGGTTTCCGGATGCATATTGACCCTTCAGAAGGTTTGCCCCGGAATGTGGCCGAGCCGGTGGTGGATATGCTTTTTCCAAAAGGAAGCGCAGGCCGTATCCCCATTATTGCCATCACCGGAACAAACGGTAAAACAACCACTACACGATTAACAGCACATATTGCCAAAAGCGCCGGCAAGAAAGTGGGATATACCACCAGCGATGGGGTGTATATCCAAAACCAGTTGATGATGAAAGGCGACTGCACCGGGCCGATCTCTTCCCAGTTTGTACTGAAAGACCCCACTGTTGATTTTGCGGTGCTGGAATGTGCAAGAGGCGGGATATTAAAATCAGGACTGGCTTTTCAGAATTGCGAAGTGGCGGTGGTCACCAATGTTGCCGCCGACCACATGGGGCTTGGAGGCATACATACATTGGAAGCCATGGCGAAAGTAAAAGCAGTGGTTCCTGAAACAACATTTACACATGGCTATGCAGTCCTGAATGCGGATGACGACCTGGTGTACCGGATGAAGGATGACCTGAAATGCAATATTGGTTTATTCAGCATGGATGAAAACAACCCGAGGATAAAAGAACATGCTGCGGAACATGGTCTGTCATGTGTTTATGAAAACGGGTATGTGACCATAATGAAAGGTAACTGGAAGATACGGGTACTGGATGTGAAAAAGATACCCCTGACCTACGAAGGAAAAGCGGTGCACAACATCAATAACTGCCTGCCAGCGGTACTTGCTACTTACCTGTTCCGTGATATAACGATTGAAGACATCCGGACAGGGTTGCAAACCTTTATTCCTTCTGAAAGTCTGACACCGGGCCGTTTGAATTTTTTCCATTTCAAACATTTTACCGTGCTGGCCGATTTTGCCCATAACCCGCATGGACTTAAACTGCTTTGTGATTTTGTGAGCAAGCTGGATTACCCGGCAAGGATCGGCATTATCAGCGGCACCGGCGACAGAAGGGATGAAGACATCCGCGAACTGGGTGAAATTTCAGCACGGTATTTTGATGAGATCATCATCCGCTGCGATAAGAATTTGCGGGGAAGAACGGCTGACGAAATAATCGGGTTACTGAAAGAAGGCATTCAAAAAGTAAACCCCAACCTGCCGGTGATGACCATTCCCAATGAAGACCAGGCGCTGGATTATATTTATGAGAACCCGAAACAAGGGGCCCTTTATACTATTATGTGCGATGTGGTTGCAAGGGCGTTGGATAAGATCAGGGAGTTGAAAGAGCGGGAGGAAAAGGAAGAGAAGCTATTAGCTATTAGCCGTTAGCTATTAGCCATTAGCTGTTAGCCTTTATCCCGGGCTGCTGTTTTATGCCCGAGTCTATCGCCATACGGTTTCTTAGGGTGAAAAAACGTCTAAAATTGGTGCTTTTCACATTTTAACTCCTTGCTTATTTCCTAGCTTCAGGCAAAGGATACTATGAAAAACTTTAAGGAGTTAAAGATCTGGCGAAAAGGGTTTAGTATTACCATTAATGGTTTTAGGATCACAAAAGATTTTCCGGCAGAGCAAAAATTTGGGCTCACTTCGCAAATAACAAGAGCAGCAGTTTCAATTCCTTCGAATATTGCAGAAGGCAATAATCGTACAAGCGATAAAGATAAAAACCGTTTTATTGAAATAGCCCTTGGTTCCTGTTTTGAAATGGAAACACAATTACTGATATCTCAAAAGCTTTGCTTGGGCGACCAGGAATTGATCTTATCCACGTTAAAACTTCTGAC
>JANNUI010000480.1:0-9409 GCA_031395125.1 Chitinophagaceae bacterium
CGTATCTGGGCCAAAGCGATGAAGTATAAATACAAGGCCAACAAACGCAGCCAGATGCTGAAGTATCATATACAGACATCCGGCAGGAGTTTGCATGCGCAGGAAATCGACTTTAACGACATTCGCACCACTTTGCAGGCCTTGTATGCGATATATGATAACTGCAATTCCCTTCACACCAATGCGTATGATGAAGCGATAACGACACCAACGGAAGAAAGCGTACGCAGGGCTATGGCGATACAATTGATCATTAACCGGGAACTGGGCACCGCCAAAAACGAAAACCCCAACCAGGGTTCTTTTTTGATCGAAGAACTGACGGACCTGGTGGAAGAAGCGGTATTAACGGAGTTTGACCGGATCACGGAGAGAGGCGGTGTACTAGGGGCCATGGAAAGAATGTACCAGCGGAATAAGATACAGGAGGAAAGCCTGTTCTATGAGCACCAGAAACATTCCGGGGAGCTTCCATTGGTAGGTGTGAATACGTTCCTGAATAAAAAAGGCAGCCCGACCATTTTACCTACAGAAGTTATCCGCAGCACTACGGAAGAAAAAGAACAGCAGATACAGAACCTGCGGGCATTCTGGAAACGGAACAAGACCAGGAGTGAAAAGGAGTTGAAGGTGTTAAAGAGGGTGGCGATTGATAATGGAAATCTTTTTGCCCAATTGATGGAAACAGTGAAGTGCTGTTCATTAGGGCAAATCACTCATGCTTTGTATGAGGTGGGCGGACAATACAGGCGGAATATGTAATAATAAAAGTCCATACATTTTCAACTACCTTCGCATCTTTCAAAAAGACTACAATTGCGTTTTACTGAATTTCATTTTCACCCAAACCTTCTCGAAGGCATTGAGGCATCTAACTACGAAACTGCCACCCCGGTACAGGAGCAGGTCATACCCCCGATACTGGAAGGAAGAGATGTGATTGCGTCCGCACAAACCGGAACCGGAAAAACAGCCGCCTTCTTATTACCGGTGATGAATAACCTGCTGAAAAATCATGTGGATGGACAGGTAGGGGCATTGGTCGTTGTGCCGACCAGGGAACTGGCTATCCAGATCTCCCAGCATGTGGAAGGTCTTTCTTATTTCACCCATTTAAGCTCCATTGCTGTCTACGGTGGTAACGATGCACAGAGTTTTGTGGCGGAAAAAAAAGCATTGCAGATGGGCGCCGATATTATTGTCTGCACTCCCGGCCGCATGATCGCCCACCTGAACATGGGCTATGTCAATCTGAAAGGGTTACAGTTTTTGATTTTGGATGAAGCCGACCGGATGCTTGACATGGGTTTCCAGGATGATATTAATAAGATCATCAAAACGTTGCCGGGGAAACGGCAAAATTTATTGTTCTCTGCCACCATGCCGGGAAAAATAAGACAGTTAGCCAAAAAGATCTTACATGAACCGGTGGAAATAAATATTGCTATTTCAAAACCACCGGAGAAGATCATACAAAAAGCATTTGTGGTATATGAAGCACAAAAACTGCCGCTGATAAAAATACTGCTGAAAAAAACACCGTACAAAAATGCACTGGTGTTTTGCAGCCGCAAACAAACGGTGAAGCAGCTGACAAGGGAATTAAAGCAGGGTAAAATAAATGTCGCAGAAATCCACAGCGACCTGCTGCAATCAGAAAGAGAGAGTGTATTGGGCGCATTCACAGCGGGGCGCATACCGGTAATGGTGGCCACCGATATACTTAGCCGCGGCATTGATATTGATACCATCGATGTGGTGATCAATTATGATGTGCCGGGAGATGGGGAAGACTATGTACACCGTATCGGCCGAACGGCAAGAGCCGATGGAGACGGAGCTGCGTTTACATTAATTAGTGAAAAAGAACAGAACAAGTTTGCCGTTATTGAGCAGTTGCTGGGGAAGGAAGTGGAGAAAGCGGAAGTGCCGAAAGAGCTTGGGGCTGCGCCTTCATATCATCCTAGAACCCGTTCAGGCAATGCGGGAAACAGGGGCCCACAGAAAAAATTCTACAGGGGCGCTCCGAAAAGGAGATGAGAGAAGCACACGGATGACACAGATTGGATAGATTTACACAGGGTAATTTAAAAGTAGTTAATAATCCAATTTCTGCGGAGCAGAAAAAATCCGGTTTTATCCGTTTAACCAGTGTCATTCGTGTGCTGTATTTTTACAATATGAAACATCGACTGGCATTTATTCTTCTTTTAGTTATTATTATTTACGGCTGCTCTCAAAGTAAATATGCCGCCACCAACAAAACATATAGGAAACAAGTAAAAGAATATGCAAAGCATTTATCGGAATACCCTGTAAAAGATTCTGCCGGGTTGCCATATGCTGCTGATTGGGTGGGTACCACTAATCTTTCCATGCGACGGCCCAATTATGTCATCATCCATCATACAGCCCAAAACAGTTGCGAGCAGACCCTGCAAACCTTTACATTGCCAGGAACACAGAGAAGTTCCCATTATGTGATCTGTAAGGACGGGACCGTATACCATATGCTGAATGATCTGCTGCGGGGGCATCATGCCGGTGTGAGTAAATGGGGGAATACCACCGACCTGAATTCTTCCAGCGTCGGAATTGAATTGGACAACAATGGCTTTGAATCTTTTAATGAGGCGCAAATGAACAGCCTGCTGATTTTATTGGAAAGGTTAAAGAAAGCCTACAGTATTCCTGCTGCCAATTTTATCGGCCATGGTGATATTGCACCAACAAGAAAGAACGACCCGAACTGGCGCTTTCCCTGGAGGATGTTCAGTGAAAAAGGGTTTGGTCTCTGGTGGAGTGACACTACAAATGTGCAGGTGCCTGCCAATTTTGATTACCTGAATGCCATCCGTATAATTGGTTTTGATATAAAGGATACTGCCGCGGCTATTGTCGGCTTCAAGCGGCATTTTCTGCAGGATACTACCAGACGAATGACAGCAGCGGCTGAAAAAGTGCTTTATTCTATATATAAGAAATACCAATAGTTAATGAAGCTCACCCGCAGGTTCGTGGTCATCATATTTATCCCGTAGTTTCAGTAGTTCTTCTTTCATTTGAGCTAATACCTTTTGATGAATTGCTGATCTGATCAGGTTCTTTTGCTCCTGCGGGTCTGTTTTCAGATCATACAGTTCCCATTCGTTCACGGTGTAGAAGTAGATCAGTTTATATCGCTCACCCCTTATACCTAAATGCTGAAGAACGGTATGGTCAGCATTGTATTCATAGAAATGATAGTAGAGATTTTTCCTTGGAAGTGTTTTTTGCTTGCCCGTAAGCAGTGGCACCAAATTGATGCCCTGCATCCATTCCGGAACAGGAACACCTGCTGCGCCTAAAAAAGTCGGGGCATAATCAATGGTCTGCACCATGTTGCTGTTGATGGTGCCGTGTTTGATCTGTCCGGGCCAGCGCATCAGCAACGGGGCCTGCATGGAAACATCATACATCCAGCGTTTGTCGAACCAGCCGTTTTCGCCGAGGTACATTCCCTGGTCGCCCGTGTAAATGAGCAATGTATTTTTTGTAAGGTTATTTTTATCCATATACTCCAGTACTCTTCCCACATTTTCATCAATGCTTGCCACACAGGCCAGGTAATCCTGCATATACCATTGGTATTTATATTTCAGCAGTTCTTTGCCCTTCGGTCTCAATTGCTGAAGCAACTTTCCCCTTTCTGCATAGATCTCTTTTATGCGTATGCGGTCCGATTCAGGAATGCGGTTGAAAATGGAATGATAATACACGATGTCCAGTGAGTCAGGCTTCAGTTCAGGGATATTCACCAGGTAGGTGGGGTCTACTTTCAGGTCGCTGCACAATTTCATGTCATGCAATATGCTCATAGTTTGCAAACGCCATGCGGTGCCATGCCCGGTAGTGTCATTGTATAAAGTGGATGGTTCCGGAAAGGTTTTGTTATGAAATTGTTCAATGTACTTCAGTGGGGCAAAGAAATAGCGGTGTGGTGCTTTGTGATGAATGTGTAATACAAACGGTTTGCTCATGTCCCGGTTGTCCAGCCATTTGATGGCTTCATCAGTGATCACATCTGTCGCATACCCGTGATAAGTGGATGTATCCGCTTTCATTGAAATAAACCTTGGTTCAAAGTACAGACCCTGTCCCGGTAAGATCTTCCAGTAATCAAAGCCGGTGGGATAGGATTGTAAATGCCACTTCCCGACAAGGGCGGTTTGATAGCCGCCCTGCTGCAATAATTTAGGAAGGGTGATCCGTGACGAATCGAATCTTGTACGGTTGTTCTTCATCCCGTTTTTGTGAGAGTGCTGACCGGTTATCAGTGTTGCCCGTACAGGGCCGCAGATGGAGTTCGCTACAAATGCCCGGCTGAAGAGCACTCCTTCCCGGGCAATGCGGTCAATATGGGGAGTGCGGATAATTTTTTTATTATAAGCACTGATGGCATCAGCATCGTGGTCGTCACTCATAATGTAGATGATATTGGGCCGTTGCTGTGCAAACGATAAAGATGAGATAAGTAATGAAACAAGCAACAATCGCATTGTAAGTAATTGTATAGCCTAAGATATGCAGATTTGGATTATTAAAAACAGTTCATAATGACGGATACTGTTCATTCGTCACTGCAATCACATTTTCGTCATCAGCCTTTCTTGTTCTGATCGTATTTACCGGCCAGCATTCGAGATTATTTTCCGGGAATTCGTATTGTATGATCTCATCTATTCCTTTGTCTGAAAGAGTTGGCTCCAGCCATCTTTCTGCAAATTCTTTATTTAGTAAAAGCGGCATCCGTTGGCTGTTGGGGCCGGCGTTATGGATCTTTCCCATCAGGGCATTGGCTGGACGGGTGATGATGGCGAATGTGCCGGTTACCTCACCTGTTTCAGGGTCGGGAAGCGGTGAATAATTGTACAGCCCGCCAAAACAAAATACAGGTTCATTTTTTACTTTAATGAAATAGGGTAGCTTTTTTTTGCCACCAATATCGCGGTGTTCAAAAAAGCCGGTGGTGAAAACCAGGCACCGGTTTTTCCTTATCCGGTGCCACACAGAGCGTTTATCACCAATGATCTTTTCACTTCGGGCATTGGCCATACTGCTGCGGTATTCTTTTATTTTTTCCGGGGTGTTCATATAATCAGCAATGACTCCCCACTCAAACAGTTTTATCTTATATCCGTCTTCATTAATCGCCACCGGCCAGGTACAGAAAGACTGGGCAATTTTGTGATAGGTGGGTTCGAATGTTATTGTATCAGTGGATTTGATATGTAAATAGTCGCTGATCAGCTTAATGGTGCTGAAGAAACTCATGTCGTAGCACATAGACTGAAGCTTTCAATGTCTTCCAAAAGTACTTCAGTTTGCTGTCCCCGCCACAAAAGCATGATAAATAATAGCCCATATCTTTCTTTCAGCGTCACATTCAATTTGTCCGCAGGGGAGTAATCCCACCAGGGCAACTTTTCTTTTACATACACGCCGATCTTTATTTTCATTCCATCGCTTGCTTTCCATTTTTTAGGTAACAGGTTAATGTGCACCCGGTATCCGGGGGGTTGCGATGCTGCGATCTTTAGCTTGCTGACATGATCAGGGTTGGTACTGTCATAGAGAAAACGATAAGGATCCTTATATAACAATCTCATATGCCTTTCGGCCCTTTCTTTATCACTGTCGTGATGTGCATAGTGTGTAAAGAGCAAAGGAACCATCTTTTCATAATAAGGATCCATTCCTCTTTCATACTGCTGGCGCACAAAATACATGGGTTGCTTCAGCATGGCAGCCAGTATTTCCGGGGTTAGTATACTGTAGGGGTTGTACATTTTATCTTATTTCATACAATTCGTCCCATCTTGTCGTGTAGCGTTTGCTGCGCAGTTCCTGGCGCATCTTCCAGTTCCGCTTCAGCCCGGATGCAACATATTTGACAATATCATCCCGCTGGCTGAAATTAATGTTGTCCATCGCTTCCATGAGATACCGTTTTCTGTTGAGATGTTCGTTTAAAAACAGGTTTGCCTGGACAGCATTACCGGGAACGAGGCCGCTGAGTATCACACCTGCTTTCAGGTATTTCAATCCGGGCTGGTACAATTTTTCTGTAAGTGGTAGTGCATAATGAATAAGCTCTGCTGTATCAGCAGTTGCTTTTGGAAAATTCACATACTGGTACCTTGATTGCGGGTTGTATTCATACTTCTCATTACGGTTACCATTGGTCACCACGAATACCTGTATCACCTTCGCTGCACAGTTCTGGCGCCGCAATTTCTCGGCCGCCCTTGCCGTATAGGTGGCTACTGCTTCTTTGATATCGTTGAGCTCAAACACCGGTTTGCCGAACATCCTTGTGGTAGCGATCATCCTTTTTATTTCCAGGGGATCTTTCATTGGTATACATCCAATACCGTTGAGCTCTTTTATTAAGCGGACACCTACCACGCCGCCTAAATTTTTCCTGGCCCATTCTTCAGGCATACTTCTTAATTGCCAGCCGGTATCAATACCCAGCTGGTGGAGTTTGATGGCATACTGGCGACCCACACCCCAGATATCGTCTATGGCAGTTTTTTCCAATGCTTCTTTTATTTTTTCCGGCTCATCAAGTACCATTACTCCATTAGTGCCCTCTTTATCTTTTTTGGAGAGACGGTTTGCTACTTTCGACAGCACTTTACTTGGTCCCAGACCCACCGAAACGGCGATGCCTGTCCATTGTTCCACTGTCTGTTTGATCTGAATGGCGGCCTTTTTGAATTGATCCGCCGGTATCATGTCCAGGTCAAGAAATGCTTCGTCTACGGAATATACTTCCACCCGGTGACTGCCTACGAGATACCGCAATGTATCCATTACCCGCATACTCAGGTCTCCGTATAAATTATAGTTACTGGAGAAAACAGCAACATGATTTTTCTCAATAACTTCTTTGTTCTGGTAATAAGGCGAGGCCATGCCAACCCCGAGTTTCTTTGCTTCATCAGTTCTGGATATGATGCAGCCATCGTTGTTACTGAGTACAACAACGGGTTGGTCCCTGAGTTCCGGTTTGAATAACCGCTCGCAGGAACAGTAGAAGCTGTTACAATCAACAATTGCTTTCATCGTTTTGCCGGCCCGGACGGCGGTCAAAGACCCCGTCCGGGTTAAAAGAACCAGCGGCAACGCTGCCGCGGTCTGATTTTTTTAGAACTCTATAATGTACTTTTCCAGATCCGTTTGTACCATAAACGTTTTATGTGCCTCTTCGAATTTAGCCACATTTCCAAATCGTTTCAGCACCTCGTCCACTGCTACGATGTTTTTATCATTTGTAACAACCGAATGATAAGAGGAAAATTCCCAACTCCGAAGGTCATCCACAAACCCATGATGCACCGGGTTACGGTGGCAGTAATAGATCATGGACATCACATAGCTTTCATCGTCCACTAATTTTCTTTCAAATGGTGATTCAAACAAAGGTCCGGTCCGGTTATGGGCTTTGTTGATTGACTGTGCATATGAATTAAAAAGATGGCCTAACTGTCTCGATGCATTGAGCCGGAACATACCCTCCTTGCCATCTCTCCGGGGCACTTCCACGTTTTCCTTTATCCGCACCAGCAGGTGAAAATGGTTTTTCAGCAAACAATAAGCCAGGGTTTCCAAAACATCGCTGCAGTAAAATTTATATTGTTCAAGAAAGAAGTAGTAGTTTCTTTTTTCTTTAAAGAGATTCTCACTGTTCACTCCCCGGTTATAGATGTGGAAGTATTCGCCTTCGATGATGGGTTGGATATCCATATAATTTTATTTTTTAATTAACCCGACCGCCGTCAGGGTCTGCGACCGCTGACGGGGTTAGGACCGTTAACGGGGTGAAATAACATAGGTCACCACCCCCCAAACAGAAAAGTTGCTGAACTCCGCCAGGTTGATATTTTTATACCGGCTGTTCTCCGGGATCAAAAAGGCGGACGAAAAGTTTTTATGGAAACGCCGCACCAGCAGCTCTCCATTCAGTATCGCAACTATTATTTTTCCGTTCGCCAGTTTTAACGAGCGGTCCACGATCAGGATATCACCGTCAAAAATGCCGGCCTCTTTCATTGCATCGCCCTTCATCTTAAAAAAGAAAGTGGCGGGTTTGTTGCGGATCAGCTGTTCGTTCAGGTCGATCCCCCGTTCCATATAGTCATCTGCCGCAGCGCCAAAACCCGTTGCATTGGCCGTTTTCACCTCCTGTTGTGTGAATTGTTTCGAGCCTTTATAGGCCGCCCCGTAAAATTCATCCCCATCCATAACAAAAGTTTTACCTCAGCCCCTCCCGATAGCTATCGGGACCCTCTCCCGGGGGGAGGGGAGCACGAAGAGTCATTAAACAATAAAGTTTCCTGCATAAAGGTGATAAAAAAATTTGGAATAACTAAATAATTTAGTAAATTAGTGCTAAGAAAATAGGGATTAAATTTTTACTGCCTCTGCTACGGAGTTGCTATAGCTGAAATTGTTCTTCGGGCGAAGTGTACAACTGAAGCTGACCAATGGTATGCAGCCTGGCCTCTCCGCGAGCTGGCGGAAGAGGGTCCCGATAGCTATCGGGAGAGGGTGAGGTCTAAATGGATGGGTTATGAAAACTATTGTCAACACTATTCCCGGTTACCGGGTGTATGAGTATTTATTGGTACTGAGTCCGCATGAAGAGTTGTGCGACCGCATTATGAAAGTGAAGGAGGGGTTTTCAACGGCGTACAAAACAGATCATGCCCGGTGGGGTAAGCCGCAGATCACCCTGGTCAGCTTTGTACAATATGGTATGATGGAAGAACGGATCATCAACCGGCTGCGAACAGTGGCGATGGGTTTTCCGCCGTTCAAAGTGGAGTTGAAAGATTTTGGCAGCTTTCCTTCGCATACTATATATATAAATGTAACATCAAAGTTGCCGGTACAAAACCTGGTGAAAGAGATCCGCACCGATGGGCAACGGCTCATGAAACTGAATGATGATAACAAACCGCATTTCATCCTGGAACCTCATCTCACCATTGCCCGTAAATTAAAACCCTGGCAATACGAGAAAGGATGGCTGGACTACAGCCATAAACATTTTACCGGCCGCTTTATTGCAGATGGTATGACTTTATTGCGAAGGCCCGAAGGTGAATCCGATGGCTATCGGATGAAATACCAGGCGGTTGAGCGTTTTTCCTTTCAGAATTTGCCTGTTACAACCAAACAGGGGGAACTATTCGGATAAAATAATTATTTCGGACAGTAACGAAATACAAGTGGGATGCCTGCCTGCCGGCAGGCATGGGCGATGTAAGTAAGGAGAATAAAGAGTAAAGTGATGAGTGGAGCCCCGTCAGCGGTCGCAGACCCTGACGGCGGTCTAAGAGAAAAGGCAACTCTTTGTTCT
>JANNUI010000578.1:0-13030 GCA_031395125.1 Chitinophagaceae bacterium
GCCGAAATGACAAAGAAACCCTATGCGCTGGCTAATGCATTACGCAAGATCGATGCTGACCCGAATATCGAAGCTGTAAAAAGCCATGATGTGGCGCAGCTCTTTATTGACAACCCCAAAGAAGAAAATGCCAAAAAATTCTCTATTGCTGGTTTGTTTGCCACCCATCCCCCGATAGAAAAACGTATTGAATTGCTTGAACAGTTTGTTTAAAAGAGTCGTTAGTCGGGAGTCCTTAGTCAGGCGTCTTACCACCAAGCATCGGCACGAAGGAAAAATTATCAAATACTTCTTCCTTCAATGCACCGTTTTCGAATTTGGTTATGCGGCGCATTTGCTGAATATCTCCTGCACCAAGTGGAATTACCATCATGCCGCCAGGCTTTAATTGTTCGATCAGCTTTTGCGGAATTTCCGGGGCGGCAGCGGTGATCAGCACCCTGTCAAAAGGAGCATAAGTAGGCAGGCCTTCGTAACCGTCGCCATAAAAGAATTTGATGCTGGAATATTTTTTCAGGAACTCAAACTTCTTGTTCCCGTCAAACAACTTTTTTTGCCGCTCGATGGTATACACCTGTGCCCCCATCTCGGCCAGTACCACGGCCTGGTATGCGCTGCCGGTTCCGATCTCCAGCACTTTCATGAATGGCTGCACTTCCAGCAACTGGCTTTGGTAAGCCACCGTATAAGGCTGTGAAATGGTTTGCCCTTCTCCTATCGGGAAGGCCCGGTCTTCATAGGCCACTTCATCAAAGGCAGAATCAAGAAAAAAATGACGGGGAACTTCCAGCACAGCATCCAGCACCCGGTCATCGGTGATGCCTTTGGAGTGAATAAGCTGAACCAGTTTTTTTCGGAGGCCTTTGTGGCGGTAACTGTCTTCGGTGGGTCTCATAAGCCGGTGCAAGATATTTAAAGAAGCAGTAGTTTTAATCAAAATATAATATGAGATTTCTTATACCGGTTGCTGTCTCAATGGTTTTCTCCTGCAGACCAGGCAGTAAGGCATCTGAACCTCCTGCTTTTAAAGCAATGATCTACCTGAAAATTCCGGCTCTGCCAATCTTTATCATGATATAAAATACCTTCAGGAATTTCCCTATGTTACGGATGTAATTTTTGTATCTAAGGAGGAAGCCAAAAAAAAAATATCGCAGATGGGAATGACGACTGGTCAAAAGTGCTGGCGGAAAATCCGTTGCCGGATGCTTACCGTATAAAAATAAATGCAGACCTGTTTGATGAACCAGATATTGAAATCTTCAAAAAGAAAGTGTATGAAAAAATCAACAATTGTTCCGATGTACAATTACCTGAAATGCTGATCAGTCACCGGTAGTTACAATTTCATATCCGCAATCACTGCTTTTATCTTGTCATCCAGTCTTTTATTCACTTTATCAAATTCAGCTGCGCTACCCAGTTTTGTATTCACACTGAAATAAAACTTGATCTTGGGCTCGGTGCCGCTTGGCCTGGCCGATATACTGCTGCCGTCTGCCAGGATAAATTGCAATACATTGGACCTGGGCAGGTCAATGGGCCACTCCTCCCCTGTTTGCGGGTTGCTCCCTTTTCTTAATTCATAATCCAGCAACTTTACAACCACTGAGCCATTTATACTTCCGGGGGGATTGATCCGGTAGTTTTCCATCATCGCCGCTATCTGTTGCTGCCCGTCCATTCCTTTTTTTGTTATAGAGATGAGGTGCTCTTTGTAGAATCCGTACTGCACATACAGGCCGATCATTTTTTCGTACAGGCTGCGGCCTTTTTCTTTCTCATACGCTGCCATTTCGCAGAGCAATGCCACAGCGCTTACGCCGTCCTTATCCCTTATCTTATCGCCTATCATCAGCCCGAAGCTCTCTTCGCCCCCGATGATATAATTCTCCTTTCCTTCTTTTTGCCTGATCATTTCAGCGATCCATTTGAATCCGGTCAGCACCCGGTAGCAACTCACCCCATTACCGGCCGCTATCGCATCGATCATCGGTGTGGTAACGATGGTGGTGATCACCATATCGTTGGGTTTGGCAAGGCCTTTTGTTTTCCTCGCTTCCATCAAATAATTAAAAGCAAGTACGGCCGTCTGGTTGCCATTCATCAGCATCCATTTACCATTGCTGCCTTTTACCCCAATTGCCAGGCGGTCAGCATCCGGGTCGGTACCGCACAGAATATCAGCATCCAGCTGTGCTGCCAGTTTCAACCCCAGGCTCATCGCCTCGCTTTCTTCAGGATTGGGATAAACAACAGTAGGAAAGTTCCCGTCAGGTACAGCCTGCTCTTTTACGATATGTACATTCTTAAACCCGAATATTTCAAGCACGGGCGGCACCAGTTTAATTCCAGTACCATGAATAGATGTGTAAACGATCTTCAGGTCGCTGTATTTGGCGATCACTTCGGGGGAAACACTCAGTTCCTTCACCATTTTCATATATTGCTCATCCAGCTCTTTTCCAACAGGAACAATGTTCGCTTCATTAATGCTCCACTTCACATCATCCACCGATGCGATCTTGTCCACTTCTTTAATTACATTTTTGTCATGCGGCGGCACCAACTGTGATCCGTCGTCCCAATATGCTTTGTAACCATTATACTCTTTCGGGTTATGTGAGGCGGTACAAACCACGCCGCCCTTGCAGCCTAAGGTGCGGATGGCAAAGGAAAGCTCCGGGGTGGGACGCATATCTTCAAACAAAAAAACCCTGACCCCATTCGCTGCAAACACATTGGCTGCAGTTTCAGCAAAAAAGCGGCTGTTGTTACGGCTGTCATGCGCAATGGCCACGCTGACATCCTTGAAACATTGTTTAAGATAATTGGCATAGCCCTGTGTCGCCATCCCCACGGTGTATTTATTCATGCGGTTGGTACCGACACCCATAATACCCCTTAGACCGCCGGTGCCAAATTCAAGATTCTTATAAAAAGCATCGGCAAGGTCAGCCGGGTTCTCTTTTTGCAAACGGGTGATCTCATCCCTGGTAGCCTGATCAAAACTTGCAGAAAGCCATACATCGATCTTAGCCTGTATTGCCGGGTCCATAATTACTAGTGGTTTGAGCTCGAAAGTTATTGAATTTTACATTTTGAAACCGAAAAGACAGGGGAAACGTAAATTTGTTGCTGAAACCATAAACTCCGTGCAACGCTGTGTAAAAATCTGTGGCCTCTGTGGTTAAAAAAAATATCATAACCTGTTTCTTAATCGCTTATAGTTCTGTTTCTATCGGACAGGGTTCACTATATCACAGCTTTGCGCATGATACGATCACCCCATCCAGCCATCCGGTACCGCCGGAGTTCATACAATCGAACATAAACCTGTCAAACATTCAATATGGGGTAGACTCAACAATTTTAACTCCCGGGCAAAAGAAAAAACGTACCTGGATCGTTGGCAGCGCCAATGTAGTGGCTTATGGCACTGTCATGATAGGCTTGTACAATTCCTGGTACAAAGATTACCCGCAAACCGGTTTTCACAGTTTCAACGACTTGCCTGAATGGAAGCAGGTGGATAAGGTTGGCCATTTATACAGCGCCTACTCCTGGAGCCGTGTCAGCATGGACATGTGGCGATGGACAGGTATGGAAAGAAAGAAACGTATCTGGATCGGTGGCATGAGCGGCGCTCTTTATCAAACCGTGATTGAAGTGCTCGACGGATTCAGTGGGCAATGGGGATGGAGTTGGGCCGATTTCGGAACCAATATTCTCGGCAGCGGGGCGCTGGTGGCACAGGAACTGGCCTGGGATGAGCAGCGCATCAAACTGAAGTTCTCTTTCCACCAGAAAAGCTATGATGATGCCATGTTAGTTCAACGGAGCAATACATTATTCGGTAAAAGTTCCCTGGAGCGGATGCTGAAAGACTATAACGGCCAGACCTACTGGGCCAGTGTGAACCTGAGATCATTTTTCCCCAAATCAAAATTGCCGGCCTGGTTATCTATGTCAGTAGGTTATGGCGCCGAAGGTATGTTTGGCGGTACCAAAAATATCGGCAAAGACGAGAATGGGAACGTCAATTTCAGCCGACCTGATATCAAGCGGTACCGGCAATGGTATCTTTCACCGGATATCGACTGGACAAAAATAAAAACAGATAAGAAGGGGCTCAAACTCCTGTTCACTGTCTTAAGCGCATTAAAGTTTCCTGCACCGGCGCTGGAGTTCTCCGACGGAAAATTAAAGGGGCATGCAATTTATTTTTAAAGCCTCCTCCCGTGAACTGCGTTCGTAACCTTCGCATAGCTCGGTTACCCCGAAAGGGGAGGCCACCAGCACACAGCCCTCGCTTAACGTACTGTTTCATTATTCTTTTAATATCTTAAAATTACAAGATGTAAATTAGCGGCAGCAATAAACTCCTTATGCAAATTGCCCAACAGGTTTTTTTCATCCTGCTCAGCGCAGTCTCCATCTGGCTCTTTACTAAAAAAGTAAGAGAGATCAGCCGTAATATCAGGCTTGGGCGTGACGAAGACCTTAACGACAACCCATCGCGGCGCTGGAAAAATGTTTTGTTGTTGGCTTTCGGGCAAAAGAAAATGTTCCGCAACCCGCTGGTGGCCGTGATGCACTTTTTTGTATATGCAGGCTTCATCATCATTAATATAGAAGTGCTGGAGATTGTCCTTGATGGTATTACCAGCAAGCACAGGTTGTTTGCAGCACCACTTGGTGGTTTTTATAGTCTTCTCATCAATGCTTTTGAAGTACTGGCGCTGCTGGTCCTGCTGGCCTGCGCAATATTCCTTGTCAGGAGGAATATCATCAAACTAAAAAGATTTATCAGCAAAGACCTTGATGGCTGGCCAAGAAGTGATGCGAATTATATCCTCATCACTGAGATCGTTCTGATGTCACTGTTCCTTTTCCTGAATGCAAGTGACACATTACTGCAGGCAAGAGGGATGGAGCATTATGCAGTACATCCCACCGGTAATTTTATTCTTTCTCAATACCTGCACCCGGTCCTGAATGGAATGGGCAACGAAGGCCTGCAGATAGTTGAAAGAGGCTGCTGGTGGCTGCATATCGCCGGCATCTTTGCTTTCCTTAACTACCTCCCCTACTCCAAGCACCTGCATATTGTTTTGGCTTTCCCCAATGCCTGGTATGCAAGATTGAAGCCAATGGGGGAAATGGATAATATGGAATCCATCCAGAAAGAAGTATTGTATGCAATGCAGCCGGAAATGGCGCCGGTAGCTGTAGAGACACAAAATATTGTGTCTCTACAGCTACCACGGTTTGGCGCCAAAGATGTGATGGACCTGAGCTGGAAAAACCTGATGGATGCTTACAGCTGCACCGAATGCGGCCGTTGCTCTGCTGCCTGCCCGGCCAATATTACCGGCAAGCTGCTTTCCCCCAGGAAAATAATGATGGATACCCGTGACAGGCTGGAAGAAGTGAGTAAGAACATTAATAAGAATAAAGAATACAAAGATGACGGCAAGAGTCTGTTGCATGATTATATTTCCGTAGAAGAGCTACGTGCATGCACCACCTGTAATGCCTGTGTGCAGGAATGCCCCGTCAGTATCAGCCCGCTGGATATCATTCTCCAACTCCGCCGCTGCCTGGTAATGGAAGAAAGCAATTCACCGCAGGAATGGACGGCCATGTTCAGCAACGTGGAGAATAATTTTGCCCCCTGGAAATTCAGCCCGGATGATAGGGATAAGTGGGTGGAGGAAATGTAAATAGGAAGTGGCGAGTGGGAAGTGGGGAATGGCGAACAGTTTTAAATGACGCCCCTACTAGCCACTAGAGGTTTTAATCAATAAGTCTTTTTTCGAATTCGGGGATATCGTCCTCCGGGTGTTCCAGGTTGTGTGCCGGATCTTTTTTTTTCAAAATACGCCATAGCTGGATGATGGCCGTGACGGCAAAGATGCCGCCGATGACCCAGTTCATGATATGCTGGTTGTTGCTGATCTTTTGTGCGATCAGCAACCCCCCGAATATAAATACACAATTGCCGATAAAGGTTCCGATGCCGATCCCTAATATGTATGAATTGTAGTGGTCGGCCCGTGGCTGCAATACTTTTTTGGTAAACAAAACCGTGCTCCAGCCAAACCAAAAAGGTATCTGCACCGGGTTGAGGGCGCTCATGACAAACCCCAGAATGAACATTGGAAGCGAACTGCTCAATACCACATTTTCTTTTACACCGGGATGAAGGGCCGCATAAAAACTGGATACAGCCAGCGCTAAAACTATCACTAATGTTATCCACTCCAGCGCCTTCAACACTCTCTCCTGTTTACGTATCCAGTCCATCGCCACCAATGAAACCCTGACATAAATGATCTCCACCAGCAGCGAACCGGCGGAAAACAACATGGCTGCCATGACCCCGTCGGAAATGGAGATCTGCATGGCGGCAATGTTCAGCGTACCCAATGGCAGCGAGCCAAGGAAACTGACCAGCATTCCGGTAAAGAAGATCTTTAGCAGGGGGTGCATAAAACGAAAATAAGGAAGCCCCACCAAACCTCCCCTAAGGGGGAGGCTAAAACTCCCATAAGTTGATAAATTTTTTTCAGGTAACCATCACCAACTGGTGCAGCCTGCGTACATCGGGTATGCTGATCTTTTTGCGGGAGATATTCAGCAGGCCCTCCTCTTCCAGCTGGTTGAGCGTAGTGGTGACCGTTTGCCTGGCGCTCCCGATCAGCTTGGCCACATCATCATGCGTGAGGAAATTTTTGAATGAAAAAGAAACGGAGCTGCTGTCACAGCCTTCCATCACCGCCAGGTTATAAAAAAAGGCCAGCAAACGGGAACGGACATCCCGGTTGAGCATATTCACCAGTCTGAATTCGGCCCGGCGCAGTTTCTCACCCACCTGCTTGGCATAGCGGATTGCCAGTTCGGGTTTTTTTAGCAGTAGTTTTTCAAAATCATCAATGGAAAATGCACAAAGGCTCACATTGCCTTTGTAGGCGCGGGCAAATTCCCCGTTCAGGTTCTTCTTTTCCAGCGCAAACTGGCCGAATATCTCTCCCTCTTTAATGATCTCTTTGATGATCTCATTACCGTCTTCATCAATATACCCGATCTTGATATACCCACCTTTGACAAAATACAGTTTGTTCAGGTGGTGGGAGTCGAAGTAAATGTAATCCCCCTTTTTGGC
Organism: Chitinophagaceae bacterium; assembly: GCA_031395125.1. GTDB lineage: Bacteria > Bacteroidota > Bacteroidia > Chitinophagales > Chitinophagaceae > JJ008. The sequence goes on from JANNUI010000578.1 coordinate 7,169, forward strand.
CTCAATGAACTGGTGGGCCACATTCAGTTCCTCATATTCTGTATCGCTTAACTGGCACCAGAGGTCATAATTGCGGAGCAGCAGCATTTTTTCATCGGTATTCATACTAACCTGGTTTCTGTTTCATCGTAGTATAAGTCAATCATACTTCTCCAGCAGCTTAAAATGCTTCTTGGCATCGTTGAGGTAGTTCCATCCTTTTTTGAAAGACCAGTAAGGCGTACCGCTTTTATGATTATGGCGGCTTATTTTATACAGCGCTTTCCAGTGCTGAAGGATCACCCCGTAGGCCTGCCAGATATTCATGCCGCAGTCATAAATGTGATTGGGCTCGGCGCCACAGCCATTGAATTCAAGGATGAGGAAATTTTTCCCCTGTTTCAGGTCTTCGATCGAGGTGGCCTTGATATCGTAGCGGCCATAGTAGAACTTGTCGGTGTAATGGCTCAGCTCATCAAATACCTTGTGCAGGTCTTCGTCAATCTCTTTGTGCAGGTTGGTGAAATGGGCGCCGCGGTTGTGATTGCCGGCATAAGACAGGTAAAAAATCTCTCCTGCCGGTATCACCCGGACGAAGCGGTGGCCATGCCGGTGCTGCATCTCCTCCATCCTGAACCGGGCACGGGGGTGTGCCTGCACCAGTTCCCGCAGGGTTGATTGTCCGTCTCCCTTCACCTGCAGCAGTTCCTTATCAATAAAACCGCTGACCACACCTTTCTGCTCCCACGGGTAACGGTAATAAAATACACTCACTTCAACCGGCAAAGCCACCAGGTCCTGTACAATATATTCCACCGGTATCCTTTCATGGTACTTCATCAGTTGCTCTTCATTGTCGATCTTGCGGAAGAGTATCCCCTTCATGCCCACATCCGGTTTTACAATAAAGGGGAAACTGAAACCGGTTTCCTTAATTTTTTTTATCACCTCTTCAAAAGACCAGTCATGCATGATATAAATGGTGCGGGGATAGGAGTAAGAAGGCAGTTGATCATACATTTCCTTTTTGCCTTCACCTTCAAATCCACCAAAAGTCAGCGTTGGGTTAGACGGACTGAAATACCAGAACGACCAGCTCCGCAGGCAATACCAGAGCCAGACGGGGCCTATAGGGAAATAGAGCACATAGAAATTCCAGAGCTCCCAGTTGAATATTTTCTGAAAAAATTTCTTTGTCTTCATTGAACCTGACAAAAATAGTTATTGGGCTTATTATTTGGGAATATATTCAGGAAGGTTTAGTTTTAGTGCAAACTTATCATAATGAGAAAATTACTGCTGACAATTTTTTTGACCGTTAGTTTTTTATCCTTATTTCTCCCTGTGGATGCTGCAACCACTCCCACTATAAATAATACAACCCCGGTTCAGCTGGTTTTGGATAAACTTGCTTCGCTTACTGTCAGGGACGCCCAGAAACTGGCGGGCAGGAAATTTACACTGAAAGAAAAACTGAGTTTCTGGATACTGAAGCAGCAAATAAAGAAAGGCCAGGAGAAAGGTTTCTCAAAAACGCTGATATACAAGTCGCTTAAGAAAACCGCAGACAAGAAAGATAAACAGCAAAATGCTGACGAGCCGGGCTCAAAAGGGCAATCAGCCCTGGTGTTCGGCATAGCATCCATTGTAATTCTTGTAATCGGCCTTTTTGTGCCCTTTGCCATATTGGTTTCGCCTCTTGCAGCCATTTTGGCGATTGTGCTCGGCTCCATCGCCAAAAAACAGAACCCAGATGACACAAAGGGCCGGATTGGAAAACTCCTGGGCTGGATCTCACTTGGTTTATTTGCCCTGCTTATTCTTGCCGTCGCCATTGCACTCTCTGGCTGGGGCTGGTAATACCTGCCGGGATATTCCTTATTATTGCAGAAAGAGAATGCCTGCATGAAGATCAATACAGTTGCCGAATTATTTGCAGAAGGAAAAAGCCCGGATGTATTATTCTGGGTGGGCTGTGCCGGCAGTTTTGACCAGCGGGCACAAAAGATCACCAAAGCATTTGTAACCATCTTAGATAAGGTTGGCATCAACTATGCAATTCTCGGAAAAGAAGAAATGTGCACCGGCGATCCGGTGCGTCGTGCCGGCAACGAGTTTATGTTTCAGATGATGGCTTACCAGAATATTCAGATCCTGAATAATTACGGCATTAAAAAAATTGTGACAACCTGCCCGCATTGCTTCAACACCCTGAAAAATTAATACCCTGTATTGGGTGGCCACTATGAGGTTATTCACCATACAGTTTTTCTTCAGCAACTGATCGATGATGGAAAGATAAAAATGAAAGAGGGTGGAAGTTTTAAAGGGAAGAAGATCACCTACCACGACAGTTGCTACCTGGGCCGTGCCAATGATATTTACGAAGCCCCCAGAAAAGTGCTTGAGGCATTGGATGGCGAACTGGTGGAAATGAAACGTTGCCGCAGCAACGGGCTATGCTGCGGTGCCGGCGGCGCACAAATGTTCAAAGAGGAAGAAAAAGGCGATACCCGTATCAATATTGACCGGAGCAATGAAGCGATAGGCACCGGGGCCCATATCATCGCCTCCGCCTGCCCCTTCTGCAATACCATGATGTCCGATGGGGTGAAACTGGCCGAAAAAGAGGACAGTGTGAAAGTGATGGATGTGGCGGAATTGGTAGCTGCCAGTTTAGCCGATTGATTCATTATCGATCCAGACCTGGTCGGCCGTGATCCTTATTTCAGGCACATGCTGCTCCTTTACCGGCCTTGGTTTTTGAAGCAAAAAGAACAGCAACCTTCTTTTCCGGGTTTTCCAGTTAAGATAATTTGTCCATTCATCCTTGTTCTTATTCCAGCGGGCCAGGTGCATGATCGTAATTTTAATGGGTTAACGGGCAGAGCTAAATTGGTTGTAATTTAGCGGCATGAACCTCGACTATCAATACCTGCTGGACGGTAATTTTCATCCCGGATCAAAAGTTTGGGTATACCAAAGCAGCCGCTTGTTTATGATGGCTGAAACCCTGGAAATTGAAGAATTGCTCAAAGACTTCACTTCAAAATGGCTGAGCCATGGCAGCCCGGTAAAGGGGGCCGGTTATCTTTTTTTCGGGCAGTTCATCATCCTGATGGCGGATGAAAAGGCCACCGGGGTGAGCGGATGCAGCACAGATAGTTCTGTAAGATTGATAAAAAATATTGAGCAAAAATTCGGGGTCAATATGTTTGACCGCACTACCCTTGCCTTCGTCGGGAAAGATAAAATACAGTTGCTGCCCCTCTCCCAGTTGCAATATGGTGTTGATAATGGATTTATCAATGCTGATACTTTGTATTTCAACAACCTGGTGCAGACAAAGGATGAACTGGAGAAGAACTGGATCGTTCCTGTGAAGGAGAGTTGGCTGGCAAAAAAGATTTCCCTGTCAAAATCTGTTTCGTAAATCAGGTACTACAAAAGCGGAAGTAGCCCTGACGTGGCTAAGCCAGTCAGGTCTGACGACTCTGACGAGTATCAGACTCCGTCAGAGATGCTGACAGCGAAGCTCGTCAGCACTCACCTTCCCTGATATTTAAAAGCGGAAGTAGCTCACCTGGTAGAGTGACAGCTTCCCAAGCTGTAAGTAGCCCCGATAAAATCGGGGTCTTCCGCTCTTTTTTCTCAACACAGAGATACAGAGACGGGTGAGCTACACAGAGACTATCACTCAAAAGAACTCTCTGTGAAACTCTGTTTACTTGTTTGTCTGTGTTCATTTTTTTGAAGCAGCTTTTTTCTTCGGGGTTTTCGAAAAATTATACGCCACACTCAGCCGGTAATTTCTTGTTTGGGTGGTGCTGAAACTTTCCAGGTTGAAATTAGTACCATACGTATAGCTCCTGTTCTGTTGTTGTACAAAGGGATCAATGGCATTCACCGTTATCACTAATTTCTTCGCAAAGAATTTGCGCTGCACGCCCAGGTTCATGCTGGTGGTCCAGCGGGCATAGCCCTGCGGGTTGGCGAAACGGTTCAGGTTGAAACTGCCGGTGATGTTCCAGAGATCGGTCGGCGTAAAACTGTAGTTCATGTTGGAGGTAAAGGAACCGCCATCCCTGAACCGGCGGACCGTTTTATCAAAATCACTGTAAACACTGTAGATAAAACTGGTACTGAGGTTTGTCTTAAGTTTTTTAGATATAGTGATCCCGTTCCATGAACTGATCTCGTATTCCTTTCTTCCGCTGATATTTTCCCAGGTAATTTGTGTTTTCCCGTCTGTCAGCAAGGTCCGTACCTGGCTGAACACATCTTCCACAATATTGTAACCCAGACCAAGATTTACGTAGTACTTTGTCTTTGTTCTCCCGAGCACAAGATCAAAGTTATGAGCGGTTGAAGCCTCTAATTTTTCATTACCAAAGCGAATATTATAAGGATCGGAAAAATCAACTGTCGGATTCAGCTCCCCGATGCCAGGCCGGCGTATACTACGGCGATAGGCCAGTGTGAGGTTCAGTTTTTCTTTCCAGGTTTTGTTGATATTGGCAAACGGTAACCATGTCCAGTAATTATTCTTTACATTCCTGCTTTCTTTCAGCAATTCAAAAAATATATTTGTTCGCTCCCCAGCTGTACCGGCGGTAAAGCTGAAATTCTCTCCCAGCAACTGCTTCACAGAGCCGCGGAGATTGCTGACAGTCTGGTGAAACCGGAAATCATTGCTCAGCAGATCCAGCGGGGCCATGGTGCCTTCGGGTTTCTTTTTATAACTGGCATCCACCAGCACATGGTTGTCGGACCGGTGATAGGCAGTTCCAAAAGAAAGAAAGGTTTTTTTATTACCCAGCATCTTATCATAATTCACCCGGATATTATGCCCGTTAACCTGTGTGTTGTTGAGCTGCTGCTGGGTAGTATCCTGCCCATTTGGCGTGAAGTCTGGATTGAAATATTGCTGAAAAAAATCCCGGTCGCTTTTGTTGAGTGAAAAATTGTAGCCGGTAATAATCTTAAGTGTTTCGCCGGGTTTTCCTTTCCAGGTATAACTAAAATTGAGACTGGGGCTGTAATTGTCGCCCAGGTTATGCACATCCCTCCTGCTCAGCCTCCAGAGTTCATTATACCGGTTGATGTTCTGGAATTCGGTGTTGTTGAAATTATCATAACTGTTCTGGTTATAATTAAAAACAAAATTCAGCAGGTTGTTCTTATTGATGTCATAATCCATGTTTATCCGAAAATTGGGGCGCCAGTTCTTATTCGTAAAATGATTGGTTGTATTAAAGAAATTGGAAGAGTCAGTATAGTTATTATTACGGATGGAATAACCGTTTCCCAATAAACGGTTGAAGCCAATCCCCGCATTGATATTTAATGCAAAACCCTGTTTACGGTAGTTGAAGTTCCCATTGATACTTCCCTCCCCTCTTGTGCCGGCTGATACATTGATCCTCCCGCTTTTGCCCACTTTCCCTTTTTTAGTAACGATGTTGATGACACCACCCTGCTCATTCGCATATTGCGGTGGCGGGTTGGTCATCACTTCAATTTTTTCAATAGAGCTGCCGGGCAATGATTCCAGTAAATCCTGCAATTGCTGCAGGTTCAGCTCAACCTGTTTATCATCAATCAGTATTTTAGGTTCCTTCCCCCTCACTGTTATTCTGCCATCGGAATTTTTTGCCACCAGCGGGACATTATTCAGCAGGTCACTGGCGTTGCTGCCCGCCGCAATGGCCGATTCGCCGGCATTGAATGTGATATTGCCGTCTTTAGACTGTACCAGCGGTTTTTCTGCATATATGATCACTTCATCCAGCTGCTCATTTGCCTTTGGTTTCAGGACAAGGTCGTTGAGGTTAAAGTCGAAGCGTTCAGTACGAAAATGAATACTGTCGAGTGTTAAGTTTT
>JANNUI010000601.1:0-3552 GCA_031395125.1 Chitinophagaceae bacterium
ATCAAACTTTTGCTGGAAAAAGGAGTGATGGGCTCCGGAGTGTTTACTACAAACGATTGCCGGGCTACCTATGAAGAATTAAAAGCAAAAGGCGTTAAGTTTAAAAGTGAGCCTAAAGAACAGTTTTACGGTATTGAAGCAGTGCTGTATGACGGCTGCGGCAACTGGTTCAGTATGACACAGCCGAAGGAAATGAAGTAACGGTAAGCCAGGAAAGTAACAAGCGGGTAAATCTTTAAACTTTACACTATGAAAAGTAAGCTGACACATTTTGCCATTCACATTGATGATATTGAAAGGGCAAGGAATTTCTACGAAGGGGTTTTTGAATGGGGTTTTGCCTCCTACGGGCCACCGGACTTCCTGCAAATAAAAACCGACAAAACAGAAAACGGAGAATTGATCGGGGCGCTGCAATCGTCCAAATACTCCCCGGTAACAGAAAAAATAATTGGGTTTGAATGCACCATATGCGTTGAAAATGCTGATGAGACCATAAAAAGAGTTGAAAATAGCGGCGGGAAAATAGTAATGCCCAAAACAGCCATTCCTTATGTGGGCTGGATAACGAAGTTTCTTGATACAGAAGGAAACCTGGTCTGCGCCATGGAGTATAATAATGCAGCCAGATGAGCAAAACAAGACCCATACATCCTGACTTTCTTCAGCTGCTGGAGTTAAAAGGCAGGAAAACGATCAACTTGTTCAAGGATTTGCGGGAATTTGTTCTGGAAATTCACCCGGACAGTAATGAGTTGCTTTATCAAACCCATGCATTAACCGCTGTATTCTGCGTTTCAGACAAGCTGGCTGATGCATTTTGTATGATACCCGTCTATACCAGCCACCTGAACCTGGGTTTCAATAAAGGGACATTGATCCATGACCCGCACAAATTATTGACCGGAACAGGGAACCTGATACGGCACATTCCTGTTGATGACCCGACTGATTATAGAAATAAAAAAGTAAAAGCTCTTATAAGATCGGCAGTGGACTTTGCAATTAAAGACATGGAAAAACCGGTTTCGTCAGCGGGTAAAACAATTTCGAAGATCAAAAAGAATACATAAAACCATCCTGCAGTTATAAAACTCCCTGCTTGCAGCAAAAACGGGTAGTTATACGCCGTAATATCTTCACAATTCTTTTTCCTTTCTTTCTCTATTTTTGACCGTCAATTAACCGAATGAAAGGAAAAGAAATTTTTGTTTTAGCAGGGCTGTTCGCTTTCAGTTGCTCTTATTCGCAAAAAATCAATCCCGCCCGGCCCGATCAATCGCCGGAAAATTTCCGGCTGGATTCATTGCCCGATTCAGAAATAAACATTCCCATACAGGTGAACCTGAAGCCGTTGTTCACCATGGCGGAGAAAAGTGTGGATACATTATTCACTTCACCCAAATACCCCGATGAATGGGTGCAGGAAGGCTGCGATATCCGTTTTAAATATTCTTTCAGGAGAAGCCCCCTGAAAATGACCGGTTCCGGTAATACACTCACCCTTGGTTTTACCGGTTATTATAAGATAGTCGGCTCTACCCGGCTTTGTGTAAAAGGCACGGTGATTTCACCCTGGACGCCGGCCTGCAAATGCGGTTTCAGTGAACCGGAGCGCCGGGTGAATGTTTCCTTCACCAGCGCCATGAGTGTACAGCCCGATTACAAAGTAAGGCTCTATGTAAAAAGAAACGAACCGCAGCCGCTTGATAAATGCGAAGTCTGTTTCTGGGGGCAAGACATCACCAAACAGGTAATGAAGGGACTGACCAGCGAACTGGATGCTTCCAAAAAAGACCTGGAAATAAATTATGGGACTGTTGATTTGAAATCCCGTTTTCAGCAGGTATGGGACCAGATGAATAAAGTTTACAATCTCTATGGATTGGGCTGGCTGCAGATCAATCCCGGGAAATTCCGTATCAACAATCTTTTTATACTGAAAGATTCACTGAATATCCACCTCGGTCTTTCGGCCAAACCCATCGTTAGTTTTGAAAAACCGGCCGAAAAAAGTTCATGGGTACCCAATATGGGCGGCAACAGCGGCCGCCACGGCTTTAGCATTTTCCTGGATGCGGTGCTGAGCTATGATTCCCTCGGTACCATCATGAACCAGAACATAGCCGGAAAGGAGTTTGATTTTAAAAAAGGATTTGTAAAAAAGAAGTTTATACTGGACAGTTGCAAAGTGTATGGCGGTGGATTTGACAAACTGGTTATCAGGATCAATTTCTCCGGCACCAACACCGGTATCTTCTACCTTACCGGCAAACCGGTATATGATACCGCCAAAAGAATGATCGAAGTAAAGGATATTAATTTCGATATCAAATCTAAAAACATTCTGCTGGGCTCGGCCGACTGGCTGTTCGACAAAAAAATCACCAGGGAGATCAGCAAGTATGCCCGTTTTGAACTCGGCCCCTATATTGATTCGGCAAAGATCAGCATGAACAAAGAGCTGAACCGGGAACTCAGCAAGGGCATCCGCAGTTCCGGCAGTATAAAGAATATCAGGCTGGCAGGCATCTATCCTATGCAGCAGCACCTCATCATCCGCAGCAATTGCGAGGGAAATCTTTCCGTAAAAGTAGAATCGGTCAACTTCAGTTTTTAGGCTCTTTTTCCTGCGGGTCAGCTTTGAAAGAGTAATTCCGCTGTGCCACATAACTGAATACAACTACTATAGCAATGGTCATCACCTGTGCGATGACAGGATAAATATGAAATTTCTCCACGAATATCTTCAGCAGGAGGTAGTTCAATGCGAGGTTGAACAGGCAGACCATCATGTAACGGAAAAGCTGGATGCGGCCCTTCATGCTGGAATCGCTGAACACCACATATTTTGACATAAAGAACCCAACGGGGAAGGTGACAACAAAGGACAGTATCAGGGCAGCAATGTGGCCTTTGAAAGCAAAAAAATCAATATCAAATGTTTTTTCAGCAAAGACATATTTATACCCTATAAAATAAATGACAAGACCCAGCAGCGTATTACCCCCGCCGGAAGACGCATAGCGAAAGGTCTGCAGGTTCATCAGCCGTTTGAAGGGCGGATAAAAAAAATCAATGACGGGAAGGATGAAATCCCTGGCGCTATGGATATGACGTCGCATTGCCGGCAAAGGTAAAGGCTAAGAGGTTAAATGAGAAAAGGAGGTAAGGAGACTTTATGCTTGCTGGTGCTTATTTTTGCCATAATCAATAAAGACAGGATGAGTATCGTAAGCCAGATAAAACCACTTGTAGCAAACGCATTGAAAGAACTGTACAATCAGGATATCGCTGAAGCTGATCTCACCATCAACAGCACCAAACCTGAGTTTGAGGGTGATTATACACTGGTGCTGTTCTCTTTTGTAAAACAACTGAAAAAATCGCCGGAGCTATTAGGCAAAGAGATCGGTGCGTCACTGCTGAAAAACAACACGGCTATTTTCACTGCATTCAATGTCATCAAAGGTTTTCTCAACCTCACTGTTGCGGACACCTACTGGACAACATTTTTACAAACCAATTACCCGGGCCCCCGGTTTGGCTTCA
>JANNUI010000624.1:0-6890 GCA_031395125.1 Chitinophagaceae bacterium
TCCTCAAACACCCCCGTCAGTTTATTCTTCCGCACATTATCCCAGTGAAAATACCGGCCGTTCATGGCTACATATACACCTGCAGGTAATGATTGGGCAAAAGCCAGGGCGCTGCCCAGGTTGAAAAGACCATCAGCTCAAGCCGCTGCAGGCAGGCAAAAAAACTGTTATCCATATTTAAAAAACTAAAGTATTGAAAGTGGACGAAAATAATCTGTTTTCTCCCAAAATAGCGGCATCATAGTGATATTAGTATAGCCCGCCGATAGAAATCGGCGGGCTTGTAATAATATTCATTGTGAAAAAATCTTTTTAATATGAGTAAGCTACACATTGTCGATTAAAAATTCCATAATCGGGTAATGTTAAAACCGAGAAGAAATTGACCATCCCGAAAATCGTTTTTATTATATACATTATTGCTTTGAGGCACAATACCATAATAATTGCCAAAAAATACCTGGAAGGCATGTGAACTCGTTGTAGTTTCAAAACCAAAAGAAATATTAGGGTGTGGGTTGTTGGTAGTATGCTGTGTCAGCGGCTGATCATAACCGGCAATGATGGCTGATTTTTCTGTTACTTTAAACCTGCCGAGCACCGATATGGCAAGATGACCATTTTTCATTTTTTTCTGAATGTTTCCCTTACTATCAACGTAAGCTTCCACATTATTAAACCAGGAAAAGTTGGGAGCCACCTGTGCAGAGAACCTTTCAGTTATTTTCCGTGCAATAATCAGCTGGTTGAAATAAGAAAATCGGTGAACACTTTCACGGAAATTACTTTTGTCTCTTGCATCAATTACCATATTGCCAAAGTAGCTTACACTTACAGGTATTTTGCCAGGGGTTTGTTGAAATAATGCATACTTGGCATTTAAATCAATCTGTGTTCTTTCTTTTGTTAATCCGGCTCCAACAAACAATTTGCTGATGGGTGAATAGTTAAGACCTAACCTGATATTAGACGGTGCAAAAATTCCCCAAATATCTTTCTTTCCGTTATCCACCGTTCCAAACCGGTGCTGGATATCCATCTCTAAAGTACCTTTTATGGGCACCATTACTGTCTGGTTATCCATTAGCCAAACACTTCCAAAAGTGTTTTTTACTGGTTTTGCTTTTTTTACTACAGGGGCTCCTGTTGAATCCTGCGCAAGCAACCCGCCTGTAAGAAAGCTGACAGACAAAAGCAGCAATATATTTTTATACTTTTTCATAATACGTAGTTTAATTGTTTAATGCGCCTTGTTTTATCCATGCAAGAACAAGTACATTGTAATCTTTATTGGTTCCGCTTACGGGCATTGGGGTTCCTTTTTTGCCGGTCATCCACAAATACAACTCACTGGATTGCGGTTCGCCGGTATTAATAAAACCGCCGTTTGCAAGTGAAGTGTATGCATTGGTAACCGTTAAATCAGGTGATTTACTCCCGGCGCTGTGGCATCCGCTGGTATTACAACTGCTGTTAAAAATGGGAATAATATCACTGACAAAACTTACCGGTCTTGTTATTTCTTCGCCGGTATCAAAAAGAACAGTCTTGTCTTTGTAGCAACCAATGAGCAAAAGCATGGCAAAGCCGGCCAAAAACCCTATTATTTTTTTATTGTGTAACATGATATAATTTTTAGGTTTTCAGAAACAGAGTTTACCTTTTATTTTTTAAATTTCAATACTAGGTTGGGTTTAATGGAGTGTGCTATTTGTGAATTCTCAAATATTGCAAAACCAAAATACTGATCAGCCAGCGATGAAAAATCAACATCATTGACTGCATCGGTAGTTTTTAAAGCTCTTTTAAATTCTAATATCCAGCTACTGCCTGTAAATGTTGATTTGCAGGTAATATCACCCCGACTTCCATCATAAGCTGTAATATTCATACCCGCAATTGCTTTTGGTCCAAGGCCTGCACCCACTCTCTGATAATCTGTACCAACATTGGGGTCAATGGTAGTGGCATCACTTAAAGTAAGTACGCCGGTTGCAGCTACAGCTGTAACTGTTTTAGCAGTGCCTGCTGTAATTTCTGATCCTAAAATCCAGTAGTAATTAGTTCTTCCGGGAATAACATACTTAGGTGCACTAACACTGGTGGCGGTTCCGGTAATGGTCAGGGTTTGTTTATTATCTGAATATGCTTGTGTGCCGGCATCACTTTTTCTTCCGTTGGGATAAGTATTATCCTGGTATTGGTCATCAAATTGAAAACCTCCATTTGTACCACCTCTTACAGTTTTCCAATGCCACATATCAATTTTTTCTGTCGGATAATTTGTAAAGTGACGGCTTGATCCATCAGATGCCGGTAAGCCTGTATGGCATGATCTGTAACAAGTACTACTATTCCAACCGGAAACTGAATTATTTACGTTCCAGAGAAAAGCCAATTTATCTTCATAAAATGGCATTCTTGTAATGGCGCCTGTAGGGCTGAAAGTAAAAGTTCCGCTTTCCTGTGCCCATCTTTGTGTTGCAGGATCAAAATACCAGGGCTGCCGGGCTAATGATTGGGTTGGATCAGTCCATTCTGCCAGGAAATAAATATTGCTTGCATCATAAGCAGAACGTAATGTTACAGATGGAATAATGTTACCAGTATAACCCCTGAATACATCACCGGTTACTTCGGGGACGGCAGTACTGAATTGCAGTTTGGGACTATTTTCCCACATGGCATCAATTATTCCATCAAGCGTTGGCGGGGTAGTAGTTTTTGCAGAAACAAGATCAGTAGAACTGTTAATGGGTTTGGGAGTATCTAAAACCTGGTCATTCTTTGTACAGCTAACTACATATCCGATAGCCAAAACAAGGGTTGTTATCACCCACAGGTATTTTGTTTTTAAGTGTTTCATATTGCTAGATTTGATTTTAAAGAATTATTAAATTCAACATGATTCAATGATGGTCGTAAGGTAGATATATGCACATGACAGTTTCATGACTTTCAATACAGGCTATTATGATATTTATCACATGAATTTTTTTTCCGGAATGAGAGCCGGGTAAATTATATTAAGAGAAAGGGACAAGAAACGGGAAGCAGGCAGTAACACAGAAAAAGAGATTCGAATGTCTTAATTGAACTGAACCCGAAAAAACTCCGGGTTCAATATCAGTAGTTGTAGAAGCAAAGCCGGGGATATGGCATTGGAATATTACCCAGAAGAATTATTTTATTTCCTCAAACACCCCCGTCAGTTTATTCTTCCGCACATTATCCCAGTGAAAATACCGGCCATTCATGGCCACATATACACCTGCAGGTAATGATTGGGCAAAAGCCAGGGCGCTGCCCAGGTTAAAAAGACCATCGGAGCTGCCAAACTTGATCGGTATCATAGCGCCGGTCAATACGATGGTTTTGTTCTTTATTTTTTCAGCCAGCACCTTCGCCGTCTCACTCATGGTGTCTGTACCATGCGTCACTACAATTTGTGTTTCATCGCAACTGTGGCACTGGTGGGCTATCAGGGACCTGTCCCCGTCTGTCATTTCCAGGCTGTCCACCATCATCAGCGTCCTGATCTCCACAGGCACTTTGCTGCGGCCTTTTTCCAGCAGTTCACTCATGTGGGTGTCTTTAAAATACAGCTCACCATTCAGCTCGTTGTATTCCTTGTCAAAAGTGCCGCCGGTGATGAAGATGCGGATAGCCATAGTACTCTATTGAGCTATGAAGATATAAAATAAGGTATAAGAAATAAGTAATGAGAAATGAGGAAATAAGGAGTTCCTCTTCAGATTGGAGTGCATCAAACAGAGGCCACCAACTTCCTGATTATTTATTTCTTATTCCTTATTTCTCATTTAAATAAAAAAGGCCCTCCCGTAGAAACGGGCTGACCACTAACGATTGCTTGCCATATGAAAATCTTCGAATTGCGGGTTGTTGGCTGTTTGACCAGCTTTTGGCCCCGATAGCATCGGGATTTTGATTTACCTTTGACCTCTGACACCTGTCTGCCCGCAGGCAGGCTTGCTTCTCTGACGATTGTCTTGCAGTATGTAAATCTTCGGACCCAAAAATAGGTCGCAGCACTTTGTCCCTCAAACCAATTCCGGCATCATTTCATTATGCCTAAGGGGCCCGAATAGCTGCAAAAGCCTTGCTGGCAGAAGATTTCAGCAAAAACCCTTTATGATGCCCAACCGCAGCACCGATATACTTTTTCAGCTCATCAAATCCCTTGAGAAGGCGGAAAAACGCCATTTCAAGCTTTATATCAACCGGAGCTCGGGGAATACCGGCCTTAAAATAGTCCGCCTTTTTGATGCATTGGATAAACAAAAAGAGTATGACGAAAAAACCTTGCTGAAGAAAATGGACGATGTGACCAAACCACAGCTTGCCAACCTGAAAACACATCTCTACAAACAAATACTGGCCAGCCTGCGCCTGCTAAAGAGCGCCGACAGCATGGACCTGCAACTGAATGAGCAGTTCGATTATGCCCATATCCTGTACAAGAAAGGCCTGTTTCTGCAGAGTATCCGCATCATCGACAGGGCTAAAGAAATTGCAAAGGGTAACCAGAAATACTATTTCCTGCCACAAATGATCGCACTGGAAAAAAGAATTGAAAACCTGCATATCACCCGCAACATTCAGCATCGGGCAGACGCTTTAATTGCCGAAGCCAATCAGGTGAACGGACATATTGATAAAGTAACAAGACTTTCCAACCTGGCGCTGAAACTCTTCAGCTGGTTTGTGCAACACGGACATGCCCGGGATGAAGAGGATGAAAAAGACATCCGCAAATTCATGCGGCAAAGCCTGCCCACCGGCGCCTGGAAGGAAACCGGCTTTTATGAGCGGATGTATTTATACCAGTCGTATACCTGGTATGCTTTCATCCGGCAGGATTTTTTGCAGTACTACCGCTACACCCAAAAACTGGCTAACCTTTTTGATGAACAACCGCTGATGAAACGGGTGGAAACCAGCCATCACATCAAATCACTGCACTACCTGCTGAATGCCCATTTCGATTTGCGGAATCACCGGGGGTTTGATCAGTCATTAAAGAAATTGGAAGACCTGGCCGAGACAGACCGGGTGAAAGACCACGACAACTTCCGGATACAGGCATTTATTTACCTGAGCCAGGCACGCATCAACCGGCATTTTATGCGGGGCAGTTTTAAAGAAGGACTTGCCATCGTTCCGGCCATTGAAAGGGAACTGGAGAATTACGACCTGTTCCTCGACAGTCACCGGGTGCTGGTACTCAATTATAAGTTTGCCATGCTGTATTTTGGCAGTAGCGATTATAACACCTGTATTGATTACCTGCAAAAGATCATCAACGACCACACCAACCTGCGCTATGACCTGCAGTGCTATGCCCGGCTACTGCACCTGATGGCCCACTATGAACTGGGCAATGATATGCTGATGGAGTCGCTGACAAAATCGGTGTACCGGTTTATGGCCAAAATGAAAAATCTGACGGCAGTGGAACAAGCCATCTTTAAATTCCTGCGCCAGACGATGCCGTTATCACCGCGGCAATTAAGACCGGAGTTTGAAAAACTGCTGGATACCATCAAACACCTGGAAAAAGACCGGTTCCAGACCCGGGCCTTTGCGTACATTGATATCATCTCCTGGGTGGAAAGCAAAGTGTATAATAAACCGATGGACAAAGTGATACTAGAGAAGTATTTGGGGAGCAAGCGGAGGAAGTAAGTTTGTCCACTGACTTTTTGTTTAATTTTCAGGATGAAAAAAATTCTCCTGGTCCACCTGCTGCTTGCTGGTATAGTCGCATCAGCCCAGATCAACCCTTCCGGCATCACTATCGCCCGTGACAGCTTCGGTGTTCCCCACATCTTCGCCCCCACTGATCCCGAAGTAGCCTATGGCATTGCCTGGGCACATGCCGAAGATGATTTTGAAACATTGCAACTGGTGGTGCTGAGCGGGAAAGCCAAACTGGGGACAGGCCTGGGTAAAAAAGGAGCCGAAGGTGATTATGTGATACAGTTGCTGCGCTGCCGCCAAACGGTGGAAGAACAATGGAATACACTTAGCCCTGATTTTGTGGAACTCATAAAAGGCTATGTGGCGGGACTGAATGCCTATGCTAAAGCTCATCCTTCTGAGATAAAATATAGACATGCTTTTCCTTTTGATGAGAAAGATTATATGACCGCCGTTGTTTTTTCCACCGGTCTTTTTTGCGGTGTGGATGATGCGCTGCCGCAGATACTGGGCGGTAAAATTGCCACGATCCCGGGATTCAACCCGCAAGGCTCCAATGCCTTTGCCATGAACTCCGTCAAAACAACCACCGGCGAAAGTTTCCTTGCCATCAATGCACACCAGCCCAATACAGGTCCCGTGGCTTTTTATGAAGCTCACCTGCAGAGTGAGCAGGGCTGGAATATGCTTGGTGGTTTATTTCCCGGGGGCTGCCTGATCTTTCATGGCACCAATGAAAACCTGGGCTGGGCCCATACGGTGAATTACCAGGATAAAATAGATATCTACCAGTTGGAAATAAACCCGGCCAATAAAAACCAATACAGGTTTGACGGGGAATGGCTGAACCTGGAAGAGCATAAAGCCAAACTGAAAGTAAAAGGGATACCTGTTACCATTGGCAAAAAGATCTGGTGGAGCAAATATGGTCCAACGCTTAAAACTGAAAAAGGGGTATTTGCACTAAGGGTTCCGGCGCTCATGGATATAAAAGCGCTGGAGCAGTGGTACAGGATGAATAAAGCCAAAAACTTTGCTGAATTCTACAAAGCACTCAGCATGGTAAGCCTGCCGATGTTTAATATTACCTACGCCGACAGGTTCGACACTATTTTTTATATCAGCAATGGCAAAATACCGAGAAGAAACCCCGACCCGAAGTATAACTG
>JANNUI010000625.1:0-2631 GCA_031395125.1 Chitinophagaceae bacterium
CCCGCACATTTATATCATGTATAAGATCAAATCTTTTGGGTTCAATTTGTTCTGTATTTGTAAGATTAATTGCCGAAGCATTATTAATAAGAATATCAATACCTCCAAAAACTTCAACTGCCTTATTAATTGCAAGCTGCACATTTTCTTCATTCCGGATATCACATTGCACCGGCAAAGCCTTGCCACCGGCCTCTTCCATTTCTTTAGCAGCAGAAAAAATAGTACCGCCAAGTTTTGGGTTTTCTTCCACACTCTTCGCAGCTATTACAATGTTAGCACCTTCTTTTGCCAATTTAAGTCCGATGGCTTTACCAATACCACGGGTAGCACCAGTGATAAAGACTGTTTTGTTTTTGAATGACATAATTAAGTTGTGTTTAGTACTCCGGCAAAACCGGTTTGGTTTCAATAATTAATTCTATTTCCTGTGTCAGTTCATTTGAAAGTTTTGGATAAATATCCAATGCTTTTAAATTTTCTACTAAATGCTCTTTTTTTGTTGCACCCAATATTGCTGTAGTTACGTTTTCATTTTTTATACACCATGCCAATGCTAATATAGTTAATGATGTTTCTAATTTGTCAGCAACGGTTTTTAACTTTTTAACTTTATTAATTTTTTCTTCACTCAGGGTCTTATCTTTTAGCCAATCAAATCCTGGAATAGCAAGTCTTGAACCCTCGGGTATGCCATCATTATATTTTCCGGTAAGCAATCCGCTTGCAAGTGGACTCCAGATTGTTGTTCCCAAACCAACGGTTTTAAATAATTGCAGAAACTCATTTTCCATTTTATTGCGATGAAATAAATTGTATTCGGGTTGTTCCATTGCAGGGCCAATCAAATGATTCTTTGCTGCAATCATATGTGCTTCCATAATTTCCAGTGCACTCCATTCACTTGTGCCCCAGTATAAAATTTTTCCTTGCTGTATTAAAAGGTTCATTGTCCATACTACTTCTTCAATTGGTACATTTTTATCGGGGCGATGGCAAAAATATAAATCAAGATAATCCAATTGCAAACGCTGTAGTGCCTCGTTGCAAGCTTCTATTAAATGTTTGCGGCTAAGGCCTGATTGGTTGGGTTTATTTTCTTTTCCACGCCAGCCCCAAAATGCTTTTGATGAAACAACATACGATGTACGGTCCCAATTTTTCTTCTTTAAAATACGCCCCATCATTTTTTCACTTTCACCCAAAGCATATACTTCTGCATTGTCAAAAAAATTAATGCCGTTGTCATATGCATAGCTCATCAGTTCTTCCGCAGAAGCATCCTTTATTTGTTTATGAAAACTTACCCAACTGCCATATGAGAGTAAACTTAATTGCAATCCGGTTTTTCCCATTCGTCTGTATTCCATCTTTTCTTTCTTTAAAATTTTATGCTTGCCATCCGATGCTACTTACTTCGTTAAAACTTTGTAAGCTAAATTAGCGTAGGATGGTTTAAGGTTTGAAGTTAAGGAAGCTTATTCAGAAAAATAAAAGTCATTAAATAAGGAATGAATTGGATTTGTATAAAAAAGGAAAGGACTAATCAGGGAATCCACTATCCGTAACCTTAATTGTTCCGGTAGGATATTTGAATGTGCGTCGTTTCAGATCTTGTGTGGCTTCAAAGCCCTTGCCACCGTATATCAATTTATCTTTCCCGTGATACTCGGCATATTTATCAGTGTAAAAAAGTTTTTCATTCTGATCCCACCAAAGATCCTGTGCTTTCAATGTATCACCTTTATCCGTTATTACAATCACACTGTCTTTTAAATAAACCTTATTCAGATTTTCATAATATTTTCCATACTTACTGTCCATCCAGCTTTCTATTACGGTACTGTCATTATAAAAATCAACATGTAAGCTTTTTGGAAATTCTACATAAGGGCTGTCAACGACAGGCACACGAATCATCATGGGTGCTTTTAGTTTTGCTTTCATTACTCCCTTCTGACTGAAATAAGTTTCTATACCTATTGCTTCTTCATTCAAAACTACATTACGTGTCCATTCATCTATTACTCTTTTATCATTTTCACAACCACTGATTGCTATGATTGAAATGATGAGGAATGATTTTATAATTACTGAATAGCGAACAGAACAAATTTTGGATTGCAACATAAGCTTACTAATATTGTTGCTGCTGGGGTTCAAATAAAAAAATTCAGGTTAACGAAATGTTGATTCCTTTATTCGTATTTCCTTTTTACAAACCAGATATCGCTGAGTGATAGTCCGATTGAAACACGAAACAAATTTTCTTTAAGCAAATTACTGTTGTTGCCTCTTTTGCTATATTCAAAAGCCATATTAATTATTGTAGCCTGACCACGGGCCAGTTGACTAAAATTTGCAACGGGTAATCCCATGCCAAGTGAAACTCCATATTGCGGTAGATTTATCCCGGTGTTTATATAATCAGGACCAATGCTAAAACCACCGCGATACGTAACATTGCTGAAATAACTTTTCTTTGGAATGGGGCGAAGTTTACCCCCCACTTTTATCTCCCAAGTATTTCTTGTAAAATCTGATTTGCCATAAAAACGATAAGCACTCCAGGTGGTGGCAGTAAAATCGACTCCGAACAACCAGTTTGCTTTTTTATAATCATCTTTATTT
>JANNUI010000637.1:0-12830 GCA_031395125.1 Chitinophagaceae bacterium
TCCACCGATATCTGCAATGATGAAGTTGGCTCCGGTCACCCCCACTTCTGCCTGTACATATTTTTGCCGTAAAACCTTTCTTGCAGTAAGCGTCAGTTGCTCCGGTGTGGCTTTGGGGTCGGTACCGAGTTTTTCAGCAAAGAGTCTGGCCACATCCTCCTTGCTCTTGTGCATGGCCGGAGTAACAATATGATAGGGCGGTTCGCCATCCAGTTGCTGGATATATTCTCCCAGGTCTGTCTCCACACTTTCAATGCCATTCTTTTCCAAAAAATCATTCAGGTGAATTTCCTCCGTCACCATGCTTTTACTCTTCACCAGTGTCTTGCAGTTCTTTGCTTCACAGATCTTTTTAATGGCATCCAGCGCCTGCTGAGCATCTTCAGCCCAGATCACTTTGGCCCCCCGCCTGATAATATTCGCTTCAAAAGTTTCCAGTTGCTTATCCAGTGTTTCGATCGCCTTCCATTTGATATTTTTGGCCTTCTCCCTTGCCAGGTGCACATCAGCAAACTGCTGCTTGCCTTGTGGCACCATGGCATTATACTTCCCAATATTGAAATTGATCTTCCGGCGATGTTCCTTATCCGAGGATTTCACCGTGCTTTTGGCTATAAAATCGGATGCGGTTTCTTTCATCTTGTTAGTACTTCCTTTTTATCCGCTTTCATCTTCGCTACTTTATCCAATGCATTATAAAAATCTTTTCCGTATTTTCTTATTATAGGCTCTTTGAGGAATTCATAAGCGGGTACCTGCAGTTTTTTTCCCAATACACAGGCCGGGTTGCACAGCTTTTTCCTCGGTTCATAATTAATCCTGTCGTGATTGCCTTTTTTTCCTTTCTCGGCAATGATGGGAAAAAGGTGACAACTGATGGGTTTCTTCCACGGTATTACCCCGTCATAGTAGGCCTGCTCAAAAGCACATTTGATGATTCCCTTTTCATCCCGGGTGCCATATACACAGAGCCCTTTGTCATTCCCGAGGGTGGGAGTTACCCAGCCAAATTCTTTATGATAAACATGCTTGCCTTTTCTTTCCACTTCGGCCATGCCTGCTTCAGTGAGGTAGGGCTTTATCTTTTCATAGATCTCCGGTATAATATCCAGTTCGCCTTCATCCAGGGGTGCCCCTGCATCTCCCTCTGCACAGCAACCACCTTTGCATTTGTTCAGGTCACAGACAAACTGCTTCTCCACCACATCATCGCTGATCAATATATTGTCAATTACTATCAAATCAATTTATTTTCCGGCAAAGGTAAGGCCGGGACTATTTCTGCCCCTCTTTTGTTCTTTTAAACAGTTTGTTCCTGATATGATGACCGGCAGCAGTGAGCCTGTTATGAGATGTCAGGTAATGAAGCACTTTATGCTCCAGCCAGTGATGCAGCGGCACCAGCAATGCCGCCAGCGCAATCATGAAAGCGAGGTCTTTCCATGGTTCGCCCTGCGTGATGGAATAGATATTTTTCTTGAACACCAGGAAAACAAATTCAAACAACATCAGGAAAACAAAAAAACTGATGGCTTTTATCAGCCCCGCAGAAACCTTGAACATCCCGAGTACTGTCAGGGTTATAAATAATACCACAATGCCCAGGGTGATGGCCATATACTGGATATTATTCTTCCGGCGCTTTATCTCTTCCTGTTCCTTCCTTATCCTTTCCTGCCGCTGTTGTTCAGCATTCGCTTCCACCTGGGTCAACTCTTTTTCCTTGTTCTGCTTGTCAATGCTGTCTTTAAACTGGTAGTACATGCCGTTATAAAAACTGGCCATCCGGAAATCAGCTTTTCCTTCATATAATGAATCCAGGTATTTTGCTGCCGTCATTACGATCCCCAGTAAGCCGTTCTTCTGCCCTATATCTTTTGCTTTCAGGTATTGCTCTATTGCTTTGGAGGTCTCGCCGGTCTTGGTGTAGAAGTTTCCCAGTTGCAGGTAAATACCCACTATATTGTTGTCGTTCATATTGGTTTCAAAAAAAGGCAGCGCTTTGTCAAAGTACAAGCGGGCAGAATCATACTTGCCCAGCTCCGTAAAAACATAGGCGTAGGCCTGGTCGATCATGCCGGACATCCTGAACGTATTCAGGTGCTGTTTCATGTTTTGCCCGGCAGGTGAATTCAGGTAGTTCAACGCTTTCTCCGGCTGGTCCATCCGCAAGTATTGGTTCAGCAGGCTGATGTAACCCGGCAGTTTCAGCGTAGCGAATTGGAGCGAATCTGCCATCCGGATGGATCTTTCAAAATAGCTGATGGCGATATCGTAATTCTTTTTTTCAGCAAACAGGTTTCCAATGGTATTGATATCTATGCATCGCTGATAGGGGATGCGTTTATCCGTGAGGTTATCCAGCATTTTATAGGCCAGCGAATGATTGTCAATAGCTTTATCATAGTCTTCAATGCTGCTGTAAAAAGTGGACAGGTACAAATAGCAGTTACGCAGCAGTTCACTTTTCAGTCTTTTTCTTTCAGCATTATCAGCCTTGATCTCTTCTGCAATTCCCAGGGCGGTCAGGTGATGCCGCAGGGCCAGTATCTTGTCATTTCTTGCCAGGTGTATTTTGCCATAAATATTATTTGATTCCACCAGCAGGCTGTCATCCTTCAGGCTGGCAATTCTTGAATAAGCTTCTGCCACATATTTCAGCGCCTTGTCTTTATCCGGAACGGCGAGTTGTATATCCGCCAGTTGCAATTGCACTGCCCCGGTTTCCTTTTCCAGCCTGTTCTGTTTTGCAATGGCCAGCGCTTTTTCATAATACCCGATGCTTCTTTCTGTAAAGCTTTTCTGCCCCCTGAAATAACTGCATCGTAAGCCGTTTGACATATAGGCCGCTATCATCAGTTTCCGGTCACGGTTTTCTTCTGCAAACAGTATCATTTGCTCTCCCAGTGAATCAGCCGCCTTCGGGCTTACATTCATCATTGTCCGGGAAAGGTTATCATACCAGTATATTTTTTCGGCCGGGGTGGTGGCTTCGGCCAATCCTTTTTTGAGAGAGTCAATGGCCGCCGGTTGCTGTGCCACAGTTTTAAGAGAAACTGCTGCCAGTAAGAATACTATATATAATCTCCCGGACCGGTTTGCCATATATAACAGGTTATGAATGGTTCTCAAATTAAGAAAGATTCCAAAGCCGGTGAAAATTGCTTTAACAAACTTGTAACAGCCCCTTGTTATGGAGAGGTTTTACCGGAGGCATCTCCCCAGTATCACAACCAGCTGTATGCAAAACACAAGGATCATCACCCTTCAAAAATCGTCAAAGGTTTTCTTCCGGATGCTGTTCTGGGTACCGGTAGCCGGATTCAGCCTTCTCCTTATTTATAATACTGTCCCTTATTTCAGCTTTGAAAGGAACTTTTCTTTTATAGAAGAAAGGGAACTGCTTTTCAAAAGCAACTTCTATAATAACTGTTTCTATATCCATATCGCTGCCGGCGCCCTCTGTATCGGTACTGCTCTTATCCAGTTCTCCCGGTATATCCTGAAAAGGACGAAAGCCATACATCGTATTTCAGGCAAGATCTATGTTTTCGTGGTTCTGTTTCTCGGGGCGCCCACCGGCCTGTACATGTCATTTTTTGCAAAGGGCAGTTTTTGGGAAAGGGCCCTGTTCATGTTCATGGCCGCCTGGTGGTTCATTACCACCCTGTATGGGTTCAGTACCATTCTCAAAAGAAATATTATAGCCCACAAAGTGTGGATGATGCGGAGCTATGCCATGGCGATGACCGCCGTTACTTTCAGGGTGTATCATATCATTTTTTACCTGCTCGACTGGGGCCACCTGGAAAACTATGAACTGTCGCTCTGGATAAGTGTGATCGGCAACATGCTGTTTGCGGAATGGGTTATCTGGCGGCAGAGTAAAAATTATCTCAAATCATTTACCACATAACCTCATCCCTAACCCCTCTCCATCCTTAGATAAACTCAGGACTGGAGAGCGGAAACGAGGATGAACTAAAGATGATAAATATTTTTTTAAACGTTTAAAAATCAAAAGTCATGAAATCAATGTTGTACGTCGGCGCCACGTTAATGATCGGTGCCAGTATTTATGGGTTTGTGGATTACAAACAAACGCATAACAAAAAAGAGTTCAAGGAAATGTATGCCGAAAAAAAGACAACAGGACCTGTGGTAGCTGCCAGTAACGATGTGCCGGTCACTGAACTGAAAAAGGTTGCTGTAAAAACCAAACCGGTCGTAAAGAAGAAAAAGCTAGCTGCAAAAGAAGAGGAAGTTGTTATCATAGCACCTATTGCTGAAGAAGATAAAATGCTGACTGAAAAAAAATCTCTGACTGAAGAACCGGTTGCAACCGTTGCTCCGGCCAAAGAAAACAGTGTGGTTAAAACCATAAAGAAAAAGAAAATAAGAAAGGAATTTTTCAGCAGGGGCCGGATGCCGGAAGACGAAGTGCTGATTGAAAAGCCGGTTAAAAAAGACGTTAAGAAAACGGAAAGTAAAGAATTATAAAAATTACAACAATGGCCCTGGCGGTAATGGTGAGGCTTTTTGCATACAGTTTACTCGCTGCTGCTGCCGGGCCTTTGTTGTAAAGAAGAAAACAACCTTATCCTTTGCCCCGGCCATACTGAGCTTGCCGAAGTATGCCGGGGTTTTTCTATTGCCAATGCAATGTATTGATGAGATGCTGCAGGTCTTTTTTCAGGAAATCATTTACAATACTGAGTGAGTCGGCATTGGGAGCAGCATCAAAGTATAAAGCCCCGCGGAGAAAGTGCCGGCTGCTGTCCGTCAGAAAAAACTGATTGGCCGTCGCAGTATTTCCGCCGAGGTCATAATACAGCCCACCAAGCCCGTATGGTGTATGCATCGTACTGTCTGTAATGCCGGTGGAAATATTAATGTGCTGTTTGGTGGCCATCTTATAGGCGTCATTCACCAATGAATCAAAATGGTTTTGCGCACTGATCGCTTTATAGCTCACATGGATCCGGCCGCTGAAGCGGGGTATATCAATATTGATCCACCAGTCTCCGGCTTTGTCATCAAAGAAGAACGTATCCTTTATTATATTGGCATACACCGGGTATTCAAATGTGTACGGATAGCCAGGTTGATCAAAAACCTGGTATTTCTTTTCAGGAAAGTCAATTTTGAAATACCCTTTCTTCTTGCCCTGGGTGTAGGTGCTGTTGCAGGATAGAAGGAACAAGGAACAAGGCACAAGGAACAAGGCACCTGCCTTCGCTAAAGCTTTGGCAGGCAAGCAAGGGGCAAGGCACAAGAACAGAACAAAGTTGCTTTTACTCATCGGGTCTTTATAAGTTAGGTTTTATTGTCACTTTAACCTGTTGTATCCGGTTATTATCGGCCTGCATTACTGTGAGATCAAAATCGCCGCAGTTAACCACTGTATTGACTGTTGGGAATTCTCCAGCCATCTCCAGCACCAGCCCTGCCAGCGATTCGCTTTCCCCACGCACTTCATCAAAGGTGTCCATTGGCAGCTTCATGGTTTTGCACATATCATGGATCATCGTTTTGCCGTCAAACAGGTAATTGCTATCGTCCAGTTTCCGGTTGCCGCTTTCCTCTTCATCAAATTCATCCCGGATGTCACCAATCACTTCTTCCAGGATATCTTCCATGGTCACAATTCCGCAGGTGCCTCCAAACTCATCCACGACCACGGCAAAATGGATATGCTTCTGCTGAAATTCCTTCAGCAGGTCTTCGATCAGCTTGGTATCCGGAACAAAATAGGGCTGCCGCATCAGCTGGTGCCAGTTAAAGTCATCCTCTTCATTCAGGTAAGGGATCAGATCTTTGGTATTGATGATACCTGCCACTTCATCCAGGCTGTTCTTATACATCACCGGCAGGCGGGAATAGTGCAGCTCCTCCACCCTGCGTATCACATCCCCGAAAGATGACTGGTAATCCACCCCGCTTACATCCAAACGGCTCCGCATGATCTGCTTCACCGTGATATTGCCAAACTTCACAATGCCTTTCATGATATTCTTTTCCTCCTGCGAAGCTTCTTCATCCGTTTTGATATCGATCGCAGCATCCAGTTCCTGCATGCTCATGGCTTCGCTGCGGTTGGCACCGGCCGTTTTACCGATACCATCGGCCAGCGAAACGATCCATTTGCTGATACGGCGGAGCAACAGGTGCAGTGCCTCAATAACAAAAGCCGAACCGTAAGCAAAACGAAGGTTATTTTGCGTAGCCCATACTTTGGGTAATATTTTCCCGAAGAACACCAGTACAAAGGCGATCACCAGCACTTTGATGAGCAGGGCACCGATAGTACCAATTTTGTCGAGTGAGATAAACTGGTTGATAAGATAATTGGCCAGTACGATGATGCTGATATTGACAAAAGTGCCGGCGATCATCAGCGAAGCATATACTTCTTTGGGTTCTTCCAGGAGGTTGACAATGCGTTTGGCAGAACTGTGCTGTTTTGTTTTCAGCATATTCACATCCTTATTGTTCAGGGAGAATAAAGCCACTTCAGCGCCGGACATGGTGAAGATGAGCAGCAGCATCACGATCAATACCACGGCTAAAAAAGTAGTACCCTGCGACGTAATGGCGAGGAAGATATGGAGAAGATCACCCCTAAAAAAACCGCCCGGCGGAATACTGTCCAAAGCAAGGGTTTTTGTTTAATAAAAAGCCGTCTCAAAAAAAAATTAACCACAGAGAGCGCGGAGTGTTCATTCACAGAGTAGCGCAAAGTAATATATTCCCTACACTGTGTAACTCCTGAAAATCCTTTGTACTCTGTGATTATTTGCTTTTTCTTTTGAAACAGCCAACCGGGACAAAGTTATTGTATTTACTGCTGACCCTTAAAACGGCAATGATTCTGACGGGTCACCCATGGGCATGTCGGTTCCGCCCACGCCTTCTGTGCTACCGCCCTCGGCAGAAGAGGACGGACCGGGAGCATCTGCCCGTTTGTCTAGCATGATTAGGTTATCACCCACCACTTCTGTGGCAAATTTGCGGTGGCCGTCCTTATCATCCCAGCTGCGGGTGCGGAGGCGGCCTTCGATATACACCAGGCTGCTTTTGTGGAGGTATTTCTGTGCCAGTTCGGCGAGGCCTCTCCAGAGCACTACGGTATGCCATTCGGTCTGGGATACCAATTTGCCGGTGCGGTCTTTAAAGGTTTCGGTGGTAGCAAGGGGAAATTTAGCTACGGCAATATTGCCTTCCAGGTGCTGTACTTCGGGGTCTTTGCCCAGGTTGCCAATCAGCATTACTCGGTTTACGCCTCTCATACAATTATTCTTTAGATTAGAAATTTCGTCTTAAGGCTGTTTAAAGTTAGCGCATTTTGGGGGCAAAAACCAAAAAGACTGATAACAGGAAATCTTTTTAAACCACGGCTATGAATACGAAAACAGCTTACAGGGATATAAATCAGATTAAGAGTTTGAAAAAATTAATAAATTGTCGTCCTATGGCCACCTTTTTTTCAAGCAGGGTAAAAGCATTGAAAGAACCGTTTATGTTTACCGGTCCGGAGGGTATTGAAAAAAAAATGTATCGCCTTAAACAACTTGCGTCCATCACTCTTGCGACTGATAAAACTTTAGTGCGTTACCACGATTCCCTCCTGTTTACCTGCGTCTTCCCTGGTAATAAGAAAATCCTTTCTCTTGCAGAAAAAGAATTAAAAAGGGTAACAGCATTCCTGAAAAATAAAAGACCTGCCCCTTTTTTTTGCAACTCCGGAATGCCCTTCACCGCTTATCATTCCAGTTTTTCACACGACTTCACCAGGTGGATACTGCAGCACAGGCAATGTGGCATTAAACTGAGTGAGTTTAAAAACGGTAAACTGGAACTGAATGAAGTGCTTAACCTTACCCTGCCGTCGACAGAAAGAAGTGAAACCACTGCAGGACTGAGCAATGAAATGCTACTGGATACTTTACTGGTACCTGTAAAAGACAGGCTGCAATTCCTTATTACCGAATTAAGCAAGCTGGACAAACAGCCTTATATCAAAGATCATTTGTTCGAATCGTTGGGTATTTATTGTGATATCATACCCCGAAGCCGGCAGTATTCTATTGCGTACAACAGGATACCGGTAAACGAAATCAGTTTCCGGCAGGCACCGGTAAGATCCTTTGATCATTTTGAATTGTTCAGGCGCCCGGTGGAAAACCCTGTTATACTGAACAACCCGGAGAAGGAGCAGTTGATCAGTATTATTAAAAATTCGATGGCGCTGACCGACCGGGAAACAGATACTGTAACTTTTATGGAGGAAAATTCCATTCGTCTTTACCGGCTTGAACATGGAATTTCTGTAGCTATTTATGGTGCAGTACCGGATCGCCAGCTTCCGCTGGAATCATACATAGGCTTTACATTATTTGTAAATGGATTTCCGGTGGCCTACGGCGGTGCATGGATATTTGGGGAGATTGCCAATTTTGGTATCAACATTTTTGACGTGTACCGGGGCGCTGAATCAGGGTATATCCTGTGCCAGCTGCTGCGGCTCTACAGACAGGTGTTTAGTGTCAGTTATTTTGAAATTGAGCCCTATCAGTTCGGACTGGATAATCCCGAAGGCATTTTATCAGGTGCTTTCTGGTTTTATTTCCGTTATGGTTTTCGTTCCCAGGATAAAAAATTGCATGCGATTTCACTACAGGAAAAGGAGAAAATAAATGCCAATAAAAAATACAGGACAGCTGCAAAAACGCTGATACGGTTTACCCATAGCAATATGGTTCTCCGGCTGGAAAGAAAGGTTCCGGTTAGGCTGGCAGATATTACCGGCAAGATCATAAAATTTATCAGCAAAAAATATCAAAGCGACACCATAAGAGCCGAAGCAGATTGTGTTGAAAGATTTAAAACATTGACGGGTATTGATGCAGTAACCGACGGGGAAACCCAGGTACTGAAAGAAGTATCGCTGTGGGCGGCAGCGCTTGGAATAACAGATAAAAAAAAGCTGAAGCTGCTTGGAGCTATGGTTTCAATAAAACCTGCAGATACGTATGCCTACCAGGAATTGCTGCTGGAATTTTTTAACCCCAAATGAAAAACTCTTATTTCATCCGGAAAGTTTTCCAGTCAACCCCTATCCTGAAAGTCTGATAAATGCGGACATCTTGCAGCGAACTGCCGAAATGGCTGGTGGCAGAATGCAGCACACCCGAAGGATAGGCTACCATCCTGTTAAAGCGGTAACCGATTCTGTCTGTCTCTACCCATTTTTTCCTATCCTTACTTTCATCTTCAAACCGGTCGATAAGCTTTTTCAGGCTCATTTTGTTTTTCCGGGTAAAGGCACTGGTGGGCGGGTCCATCAGCCCTGTTTGTTTATGCATCCATAAAGAAGTTCCGCATTCAAAAGGCAGACCGGGTGTAAGGTAAATAACAGCTGTAATATCGTTATAGGGCGAATCGGAATGTACACCGGGAACTTCTTTATTTTTCCCATTTGCATGTGCCTGGTAAAAAACACCGTTCTCCAGTGATGGGTCAGTATCAAAGCGGGTGATTTTAATACCAAGAATTTTTTCCAGTTTGGTTTTTACACCAATTTCATGGTACACAGCCCTGCTTCTCAAACCGGTGTAGTAGCGGGGTTCATAGAAATCCGCCTGCCTGGCAATGTTGAGTACTTTATATGGGTCTTGATAAAAATTATCCTTCACCAGCATAAAGCGGCAGTAGATAAGCTTTTCCATTGGTCTTTGGTTTGGGCAAAAGGTAATTTTTTCAACCTGAAGTTTTTAATGACCCTGGTCATGTAGCATCTTTACAGGGTATTCTGCTGATGTATTGATTAATAAACTGCGGAAAAGCATATTTGCTCAGCTTCGTTTTCTCCACCCAAATAAAATCGTTTTGTGATACTGGCTTTTTCTTCGCCCGGATTTTGATAAACTGCCCGGCTATCAGCTGATGGGTTAATTGCTGCTTGTATAAAGGAGAAACCGAAGCAATTTCATACTGTCCTTTCAGCAGCCATTTGTTTTTTCCGGCTTGCTGCAATATGGTTTTTACATCCGCTTCTTTCACTGATTCAATCAAAGGAAATTCGTACAGCCTTTGCCAGATGTCCTTCCCTGTCCGCTGGCGGATGGCGATGCTGTTCTTGTATTCCAGCAGCAGGTAATAAAACCATCTCTTCTTGATGGTTACCTTTTTTTCTTTTACCGGCAGTTCATTTACCCGGTTGCTGAGAAATGCAGCACATTGCTTTTTGAAAACACAACTGCCGCAAAGCGGCGCTGCCGGTTTACAAATAACGGCGCCAAAATCCATAATGGCCTGATTGTACAGGCCGGGTTGTTGTTGGTCCAGCAGTTCCTCTGCCAGCGCAGTAAACTTTTTTTTGCCTTCGGCGGAGTCAGTCGCTGTGTCAAAACCAAATACCCTTGCCAGCACCCGGAACACATTACCATCCAGCACGGCATGGGGCAGGTTGAAGGCAAAGGAAGAAATGGCTGCAGCAGTATACGGCCCCACTCCTTTCAATGCTTTGATAGCTTCATAAGAATCCGGAAATTTCCCTTTGAGCTCTTTGGCAATATATTTTGCCGATGCGATCAGGTTCCTGCAGCGGGTGTAATAACCCAGCCCTTCCCAGAGTTTGAAAACTTTGGCCTCCGGTGCTTTGGCCAGCCGGTGTACATCGGAAAATGCTTTAATGAACTTATTATAATAACCCAGCCCCTGCTCCACCCTTGTCTGCTGCAGGATGATCTCGCTGAGCCAGATCTTGTAGGGGTCCTTTTCTCCTTTCCAGGGCATTTGCCGGCTGTTTTGCTCCCGGTTCCATTTTAACAGGAGGGAGGTAAATTGTTTATTAGTAATAACTGCAGCTGCTTTTTTCATAAATCATAAGTACCCGTTTAAGGCTTAATAGTTCAAAGTTTAAGGTTGTTCAGGTGGTCAATTCCTCCATTTTTGTACTCTTCCCGAAGGCCCGGAACATTAAACCTTAAACCTGAAACATTAAACTTTAGCCCGCCGACAGGCTAAATATCCGCCATTTCAGGGTTCGTAATTCACACCCGGTTAAAAAAATTATGCCTATTTAGCTGAATATCATATTATTTTGTCCTAAATTGGTCTTCGTAAAACCACAAAACCTGCAACAATGAGAAAAGCCGACCTGGTAAATCAGATCTCTGAAAAAACAGGCATACCCAAGGTAGATGTGCTTGTTACTCTTGAAACTATGTTCAAAGAAGTAAAAGACACCCTTGCTGCCGGCGAAAATATTTATATCCGCGGCTTCGGAAGTTTCATCACTAAAAAAAGAGCTGCCAAGATCGGCCGCAACATCAAGAAGAACATTGCAGTGCATATCCCTGAACACTATATACCTGCTTTAAAGCCTGCCAAGGAATTTGTGGCTGAGGTAAAAAAGCTGAAGGAGCTTAAGACTGATCCAGGCCCCGGCGAAGAGGCTCAATAATACCGCCCCCAGCCTCCAACTTCGCTAAAGCTTCGTTGAACAAGCCTAAAGGGGGAGTTTAGAAATGTTTTCATACCAACTCAATTGGAATTAAACCTCATTGGTTTTGGGGTTACTTTTGCACTCTCAAAAATTGACAGTGAAGAAACTCCAGCTTATTACCATTGTTATCGGTCTGTTACTCACCGCAGGTATTTATTTTTTTGTAAGCACCACTCCCCGCAAAAAGGCGATTGCAACCTCAGAACAGCATGGGCCGGGTGACGGGCACAATCATGAAGGAGAAACGACTATCTCTATTGATACAATCCTTATCCTTGCCAAAAAACAACTTTCTCCTGAACAAGTAATGAGAATCAGCACCCTTGAAAATTCAATATCAAGAGGTGATGTTAAAGACCAACAGATCCATGTTTACCACCAACTTGCCCGGTTCTGGTATGATTCGGCCCGGGTTTTTGAGCCTTATGCCTGGTACCAGGCCGAAGCTGCCAGATTGGAAAATTCGGAAAAAAGCCTCACCTTTGCCGCCCAACTGTTTTTGGAGAACATGCAGATGGATGAAGTGGAGGAACGGCGGAAATGGAAGGCTTTGCAGGCCAAAGACTTGTTTGAGAGATCTTTAAAAATCAACCCGGCTAATGACTCGGCCAAAGTGGGGCTTGGAGCTGCTTATCTTTTCGGAAGCATTTCTGAAACCCCGATGGAAGGGATACTGAAAATCAGGGAAGTAGCTGAAAAAGACAGTACCAATGTGTATGCACAGATGATGCTGGGTAAGGGTTCGCTGATGTCCGGGCAATATGACAAAGCGATAGACCGTTTTCTGACAGTATGCCGGCAGGAACCGGGCAACCTTGATGCTGTTCTTTTACTGGCAGAAGTGTATGAACGTACCGGGGACAAGAAAAATGCAGTCGGCTGGTATAAAAAGAGCCTGTCCCTGGCGAAACAGGAAGCAGTGAAAAAAGCGATCGAACAGCGGATTGATGAGTTAAAGAAGTAATCCATGTCTGCTCCAAAGGAGTCCTTCGGACCGACAGGCAGGCTTCGATACTTCGCCGGGCTCAGTACTCAGGATTTAAAAACTTATTATAAACAAGATTAAAAAAAGATTTGATTATGCCTTGTGGTAAAAAAAGGAAGCGTCATAAAATTGCGACGCACAAACGTAAAAAAAGACTGAGAAAGAACCGTCATAAAAAGAGGAATAAATAGTCTGGAGTCTTGAGTAGGGAGTCGGGAGTCAACTGCATCATGCACTGTTCCCAACTCCTGACTCATGACTATCGACTCCTGACTAATTTCACAGTCCACCGGTTGTTTGCCGTATAAGTTTGCCCCGAAGGGGTTCCCTAAGAAC
>JANNUI010000001.1:0-8521 GCA_031395125.1 Chitinophagaceae bacterium
CACCTGGATAAACAGGCCAAAAGGCTGGGTATTAGCTGCTACCGGCTCTACGACCACGACCTGCCGGAGTTCCCTTTTTGCATTGAATTTTACGGCGATAGGCTATATGTGGCGGAATATAAACGTTACCACGGCATGACAGAGGAAGAACATGATGCCTCGATGGAGGAAAGCCTTAGTGTTGTTTCAGAAGTGCTGGCTGTTTCCAAAGAAAATATTTTTCTCAAACTCCGGCAGCGGAAACCCGGCAGGCTGGGACAGTACCAGAAATATGAAGAAAGGCCCCCTCCAACGAACTTCGTTCCTTCCCTTCGCTTTGCTCTGGAACCCTCAAGGGGGAGGCTTTACGAAAAATCTCTAATAACGGACGGTGATTTTATTGTTGAAGAAAATAATTTGAGGTTTATTGTCAACCTTGGAAAATATTTAGATACAGGCCTGTTCCTTGACCACCGTATAACAAGACAAATGGTAAGGGAGCAGAGCGCTGGCAAAAAGGTGCTGAACCTGTTTGCTTACACCGGTTCCTTTTCGGTGTATGCAGCCGCAGGGGGTGCCACTCATGTGGTAACAGTTGACCTTTCTAAAACCTATTTGCAATGGGCGGAGAGAAACTATAAGCTAAATAACTTTTCGGTTACAAACACCCCTTTAGGGGATGGGGGTACATTCGTTCATGCTGATGTAAAAAAATACCTGAAGACCCTTCCCACCGGTTATTTTGATATCATTATCATGGACCCGCCCACTTTCAGCAACAGTAAACGGATGGAAGATATTCTTGACATACAACGGGACCATGCGGAACTGATCAATGATTGCCTGGGCGGATTGAAAAAAGGAGGGGTGCTTTATTTCAGTACCAACTTCCGGAAATTTGTTTTGGATGAAGAGAAGTTAAATGCTGCTTCCGTTAATGATATTACAAAGGCTACAACCCCCTTTGATTTCGGGGGAAGGCTCTTCAGGTACTGCTACCTTATCAAAAAGTAATCTGAATGAATGTTCTTTATCGGATCACAGCTTCTTCCCCTTTTCCCGGAAGTTTTTTTCAGAAGTGATTTGTTATACAGTGACAACGCTGTGAAGCGGCTGGCAGACCCTTTTTGGTACAATACCTTTTGGGAGGTTTGGTGCTACATGCTCGGAGAAAAAACGGTCAGCATGTTCTTTGGAATCCCAGACCTCCATCACTATCCAGTCCTCTTCTCCCTGGTAAGCGCTGTGCAGGATAAACCCGGGGGCCTTTTTTACAAGTTCATGAAGAAATACGGAAACCTGGTTATACCCTTCAGCGGTCTGGCCTTTTACTTTGGTGGTAATAAGGATAGCCATAAGCAAGATTTTTGTAACAATAAAAGTAGCCACTTTCTGCCAGAGGAAGATGAAATAAGTATGCCTGGGGTGTACTATGGCTCCGGCAATTGCCCTGAAAATAAAAAACTCCCTGCAGGGGGGAGGTTTTTATTTATTAACTTTTAATACCTGCTACAACGTCTTCAGGACATCGTTCATGTTTCTCACTGCATCACCGCTTTTATTGAAAGCAGCCTGTTCGGCTTCATTCAGTTTGAAATCCAGGATCTTTTCCCAGCCGCTTCTTCCTATAATAACCGGTACGCCAAGGCAAATATCTTTTTGGCCATACTCGCCATCTAATGCCACGCAGCAGGTAAAGAGTTTCTTTTCATCTCTTACAATGGCTTCTACCAGCGCAGCTCCGGCAGCTCCGGGCGCATACCAGGCAGAAGTACCAATTAATGCGGTTAAGGTAGCGCCGCCCACCATGGTATCTTTTACAATTTTCTCCTGTTGTTCTGCAGAGAGGAAGTTAGTTACCGGCGCACTGTTCCAGGTAGCCAGACGTATTAAAGGTATCATCGTCGTATCACCATGCCCGCCAACTACTACTGCATTCAGGTCAGAAGGGCTGCAGCCCAGGTGCTGGCTCAGCTGGTATTTAAAGCGGCTGCTGTCGAGTGTACCGCCCATACCGATGATCCTGTTCTTCGGCAGGCCGGTTGATTGCAATGCGAGGTAGGTCATCGTATCCATCGGGTTGCTGATGACAATGATGATGGCATTGGGAGAGTGTTTCAATATGTTTTCACATACCCCTTTTACGATCCCGGCATTTACGCCGATCAGTTCTTCACGGGTCATACCGGGCTTACGGGGCAGGCCGGAGGTGATCACCACCACATCGCTGTTGGCTGTTTTTGTATAATCATTAGTACTGCCGCTGATCTTTGTATCAAAGCCCAGCAGGGTGGCGGTCTGCATCATATCCTGTGCCTTGCCTTCGGCAATGCCTTCTTTGATGTCGAGCAGCACCAATTCATTGCAGAGTTCTTTACGGGCAATATTATCAGCACAGGTGGCGCCTACTGCACCAGCGCCTATAACAGATACTTTCATCTGAAAAAATATTTATTAATGAGGAATTACCTGCCTGCCGGCAGGCAGGTTTGCCGGCAAAGGTAAGGGTTTGAGCTCCCGGGAAAAGGTTCCGGTCAAAAATTTGGGCAGGATCTCACCAAAAACAATGGGGTTTGAACCACAATAGGCACATAGAAATATAGGATTTCACATAGGTTATGTGTTACGCTATTGTGTCCTATGTTCTATGTGGTTCAATAATGTATTCAAAGTTGCTGAATTAAAAACCGAAAGGTTCCTCAAAAATCACTGCTCGAACTCTTTCAGGATCCTATCCACAGGCAAGCCCCCTTCAAATGCCGAGATCAGTTCTTTCCAGCGATTGTATAAAGCCAGAAAGGGCAGGCTATGTACCTGGTAAAACGTCATCAGAAAAAAACCGGGGTCATATCCCACCACTATGTTTTTAAAGTCACCCAGGCGGTACCTCTCTTTAAAAACCCGCATGGAATCAAAATGCATGCCGGTGGCCATTACGATATGGATGTCTTTGAACTTGTCAATATTCTTTACAATGTCTTCTGTTTCATGCTGGCAATGGTCGCAGTTGGGATTGAAGTACATCATCAGTACCGGTGTTTTCTTTGGCAGATCGTCTTTTTGGTACCAGGTGGAACTGTCGGACAGCAGCAGTTTCACCGGGGGGAAATACGGCACTTTTTTATAGGGTGGAATGTCGGACTGGGCCAATGAGCCAAGGCAAAACAGCACCGTTGCGGAAAAACAAAAAAATCTATTCATAGCCCAAAGAAAATGCTTTTTTACAGCATTCCTTTCTGTGCCAGGAAGGGAGCTTTAACCTTTGCAACCTGCCCAAATCTCTTCTTATCCGCCAGCCCTGTCTGCCTTATCTTTGCCGACTCTCCGAAGGTCATATGACTCCTTTGGACAAAAAATGATTTTTTAAAACCGGCTCGCAGCTAACTACTCGCAGCTCAAAGCTCAAAAATGGCAAATACATCAGACATAAGCCGGGGATTGATACTGAAACTGGAAGGAAGCCTTTACACTGTAGTGGAATTCGGTGAAAACAAAACAGCCCGTGCTGCCGCTAAGGTTTGGGCTAAACTAAAAGGAGTGGACAATAGCCGTTCCATTGAAAAAACCTGGAACTCAGGCGATACCATTTACCCGGTTAGGGTAGAGCGACGCTACTACCAGTACCTCTATAAAGATGATACCGGCTATAATTTCATGGACAATGAAACCTTTGAGCAGGTAGCCCTGCAAGAAACAACCATTGATGCACCCCAGTACCTCAAGGAAGGCCAGGAGGTTGGTGTACTGATCAATACGGAGAACGACCAGGTGCTGGGTGCCGAATTGCCCGATAAGATCGTTCTGCAGGTTACCTACACGGAGCCGGGGCTCAGAGGCGATACCGCCACCCGCACACTTAAGCCCGCCACCCTCGAAACAGGCGCCACCCTTGGGGTACCGCTTTTTGTGAATGAGGGGGAACATATCCGCATCAACACCAAAACCGGTGAGTACGTGGAAAGAGTAAAAGAATAATAAATGGATTTTGCCAAAAATGGCCCCGATTTGCCCAAATCGGGGCCATTTTTGTTTGATTTTGCCTCATTTTAGCCCAAAATCAATGAAAAATCATTGAGTTTCTGATACCGATTTTATTACCTTAGCCCCTGCCGATACCCTCCGTTTTCTACCTTAACCAAAACCGTTTTCTAAATTGAAAAACATGGACTTCAAACAAATCCAGGAATTGATCAAGATGGTCAATAAATCCAACATTGGTGAGCTCACCGTAGAGCAAAAAGATTTCCGGGTCACCATCAAACAAAAAGAAGAACATGTGACCCATGTGGTAGCTGCTGCCCCCGTTCATGCGGCACCTGTTCAAATGGCAGCCCCGGCCAGTCAGTCAGCAGCTGCCGAAAAACCCAATGCTTCTGAAGCACCTGCAGCCGGCAATACCATTACTATTAAAAGCCCGATGATCGGCACCTTCTATAGAAAATCATCACCCGATAAGCCCAACCTGGTGGATGTGGGCAGCGAAGTGGCCTCCGGTACCGTAGTCTGCGTCATCGAAGCGATGAAGCTCTTCAATGAAATAGAAAGCGAGGTGAGAGGAAAAATCATAAAAGTGCTGGTGGATGATGCGTCTCCGGTTGAGTATGATCAGCCTTTATTCCTCGTAGAGCCTGCTTAATACGCTGATGTGCTAATATGCTAATATAATAATTTGCTAATGCCTTCCTGAACGATATTGATCCCCGGTTCCTAAACTTCTTCTATGCAAAAAGAATTATTTGAGAAGAAACCCATTCTAAAGCTCAGCTTCGATTTTTCTTTGCTGGTGATTGAGTATTGTGAAAAGCTTGAGGCTAATAAAAAAAATGTTCTTGCAAGGCAGCTTTTAAAGTCAGGTACATCCATAGGGGCCAATTCGATGGAAGCACAAAATGCTGAAAGCAAAGCAGATTTTATTCATAAAATTAAGATAGCCGCCAAAGAAGCTGATGAAACGCAATATTGGTTAATGCTTTGCGATTATGCCAGCACTTATCCTGATTGTAAACTTTTACTGAATAAGCTGGAGGAAATACAAAAAGTGCTGAATAAGATACTTGGCACAGCAAAAAGGAGAACTCCTTTCAGCTATCTAATGAGCTATTTCATTTTTTAACAGGGTGATGGGCTGTTTCATTAGCATATCAGCACATTATCTCATTATCAAATTGACTGCATGTTTAAAAAAATATTAATAGCTAACCGTGGCGAAATCGCATTAAGGGTCATCCGCACCTGCCGGGAGATGGGCATAAAGACCATTGCGGTGTATTCCACGGCCGACCGCGACAGTCTTCATGTGAAGTTTGCTGATGAGGCCGTGTGTATCGGTCGTCCGCAAAGCGCCGATTCCTATCTCAACATACCGCACCTGATGGCCGCTGCGGAGATCACCAATGCTGATGCTATTCATCCGGGCTATGGTTTCCTCGCTGAGAATGCCAAGTTCTCACAGATATGCGCCGACCATGGAATAAAATTCATCGGTCCCACACCGGAGATGATCAATTCCATGGGGGATAAAATAACTGCCAAAGAGACCATGATAAAAGCCGGGGTGCCCGTAGTGCCCGGTGGCCATGGGTTGCTGCAGAATCTTGATCATGCCATGGGTATTGCACGGGAGATCGGTTACCCCATTATGATAAAGGCCACTGCCGGCGGCGGTGGAAAAGGAATGAGGCTGGTATTGGAAGAAAGCGAACTGGAAAGAGCTTATCATTCCGCCAAGGCCGAAGCTGCTGCAGCATTCAGGAACGACGGCCTCTACATGGAAAAATTTGTGGAGGAGCCCCGCCATATCGAGATACAGATAGCAGGGGACCAATACGGAAATGTTTGTCACCTCAGCGAAAGGGACTGTTCCATCCAGCGCCGTCATCAGAAACTGGTGGAAGAGTCGCCCTCACCATTCATGACGGATGAGCTGCGCCTTCGCATGGGCGAAGCCGCCAAGAAAGCAGCAGGCGCCATCAATTACGAAAGCGTCGGCACCGTCGAGTTCCTGGTGGACAAGCACCGCAACTTTTATTTCATGGAGATGAACACCCGCATACAGGTGGAGCATTGCGTGACCGAAGAAGTGGTGAACTATGACCTCATCAAGGAGCAGATAAAGATTGCCATGGGTGACCGTATCAGCGGGCAAGACTATTTTCCGCAGATGCATTCCATCGAATGCCGGATCAATGCGGAAGACCCCTACAACGATTTCCGGCCCTCACCCGGCCGCATCACCACCCTGCACCAGCCCGGTGGCCATGGGGTGCGGGTGGATAGTCATGTGTATGCAGGCTATGTCATCCCGCCTTACTACGATTCTATGATCGGCAAACTCATCACCACCGCCCAATCCCGTCAGGAGGCTATCCAGACCATGTACCGGGCCCTGAGTGAATATGTAATTGAAGGTGTAAAGACCACCATTCCCTTCCACCTGCAGCTGATGCAGGATGAAAGGTTCCGCAGTGGTGATTTCAATACCAAGTTTCTTGAGGGGTTTACATTGAAATAAAAGCAAAGGCTGTTTCAGCTTTGAGGAAATCAACCATCCTTATCAACCGGCACATGCCGGAGCCGTTCCGGCTTTTTTGGCCGGCGGAGGATGCAGGCCACAAAATGCGGGAGGGTAAAAAAATATCAAACTTTAAAGTTGGTTCGGAAAAATTTGCCGCCAACGGCTACGGCTTGGCGATGTGGCGGTATTTGAAAATCGTCAGCCCGTAACTGCTGCTGAATAAAGTTACAAAAGATGATGATAAGAACTACAGCTCGGCGTTATTCGTCGGCTGGAACTGAAGCCGATTAGCGAACTGACTCGTCCTGAAAAAAGTTGACACTTGTTAGCGATAATCCTGCTATTAGTTTACAAATGTAGTAATCCTGTGCAGGGTTTACAAAGTGTTTGGGCAAAAAATAGTTGAGTAGCCATTCACAGCTAGCGAAACTATTTTTGTGTGATGGCTAATTAGGGTTCATTCATACTTAGTTGTTTTAGTTTTTTGGTTTTATAATAGTTCTTCCACTTCTTTATTTGCGGACCTGCCTGTGTATGTACTTTGTCTGGTATCTGCCAGTTAAGGCTGCTGTGTACTCTTTTGTAATTATAAACAGTTATACATCTGGCAATGTGTTGCATAGCTGCTTTAAGGTCTGTGTAGCTTTCACTGATCAGCTCAGATTTCAATATGCCATTCACTCTTTCGGCCATGGCGTTTTCATAGGGGTCGCCGTTCTGTGTCATACTGATGCGGGCATGATGAGCTTTAAGCAGTGACACATAATCGTTGCTGCAATATTGCAAACCTCTGTCGGAGTGATGAATAACAATTGCATCTGCAGGTTTTTGATCAATTGCTTTTTGTAAAGCAACAATTGCACTGGTTACTCTCATATCATCGCTTACATGGAAGCCGACAATTTTACGGCTGTAAGCATCTGTTATCAGATACAGGTAGGCGAACCTTTCTTTCATGGGTATGTAGGTAATGTCAGCCACCCATAGCTCATGTGCATGCAAAGGCGTAAAATGCGCCACCAGATTGGGATATCGGTAAAAGAAGTGTTTGGAATTAGTGGTATGCGTACTTCTTTTTCGTTTGCGTATGAGCAGTTTATTTTTTGCCAGCAGAGAAAAGAAAGTATCTCTGCCGATTTGGATATTCTGTTTTTTAAAAAAAGATTGAAGCATCACTAATAATTTTCTGGTACCACAGCGGGGTTGTTCTTTACGGATTTGGAATACCTGCTGTAATATCAATCCATCTCTTGATTGCTCCATAAGTTGTAAGCGTTGCTGCTTATAAAAAGCCTGCCTTGAATACCCAAACAGTCTACAGAGCGACTGCAGCGGATAGTATCGGTTGTTTAATTTCATTTGTTGGACTGTTGGGTGCCAGGCTTTTTTCTGATGGGAATGTTCAGCTCCTTTTCTGCTATGTTGATCATCGTATCGAGAGCATCGGCCCTCATTTTTTCCCAGGCCAGTTGTTTTTCGAGCAAAGCAATTTTTTGTTCTGCATCAGAAATGGCAACTTGTTTTTGTTTAGATTTTTTGCCTTGTTTCATTTGCTGAAGGTCGTAAGAATTTTGTCGTTTGCTGCGGGGTAGATCATGTATACCCTGGTGAACAAGTACCCAGGTGTTGATGGTAGAACGGCTGACGCCGTACTTGTTGGCAAGCTGCCGGTAGGTGAATCCCTGTGTCAGGTATTCGAAAACGGCCTGTTTTTTAATGTCCATAAGTTTACTTTTTTGTGTAAACCTATTTCAGGACGAGACACAATTAATTGAAGTTCCAATGTCAAGCCCAACTTGCATAAAACCCAATGTTGTGTGCCGTTTTATTCTTTCGGAATTATTCTTTGTCCGTCTTTGTCAAGATAATGAACACCACCTGAAAAGTGAAAGCCTCCATAGTATTCAATTAGATCTCCCCGAAAGCCCATATAGCAATGCATTGGTTGCTGACTAACAACTTGCCCCTTTGTGTTTATTATGGCGTCTAAAAAATAATCGTTATCGATTTCAAAGCGTTGATAGTTTA